>DATMYZ010000367.1:0-4922 GCA_035560675.1 Clostridia bacterium | reverse complement strand
TATTATGTGAGGGAGTCGGTCGAAAGACCGGCTCCCTTTCTTTTAATTTGTTTGAATAACATTTTTACAGCGCGGGTAGAATGAAAGGGTATGAGCCTTTATCCACCAATTGCATTTATGGAGGATTTCTAATGCTTCGTGCCATGATACTCGTTCTTACCTTGCTGCTTGTAACCCTTTCTGCGGCCTATCTGGGTCAGGATGAACAGCTGGCACAGGTTTTGCGGATGGCCAAAACACCTGTGACCAGCATGCCTGTCGAATCATCAGAGCCCCCCGCCAGTTCCGAACCGCTGCCCGAATCAAAATCCGAGTCTTCTTTACCGAGCAGCAGTACCTCGCCCCGCTTTGTTATGGACGAACCGCTGACCAACCCAATACCGCCTGCCGACACGGATACATCAGACTCCTCCGAATCATCCGGCGGCTCGCTGCCCGATCCTTCGGCCCATGCTCTTCTTTATCCGGTTGACGGAGAAAGTTCAAAACCATACGAACTCATACCGCCTACCGAAGAAGAAAAACTCACGGCCGCTGAACCCTATGTCAAAGAGCTTTTCGCTCTTAAAGACCGCAATGTCCGCGCCTTTGGCCAGCTGGCCGATGAAGCGCTCTCTGAATATCTGGGGCTTTCTCCCGACAGGCGCTCTGCCGCTCTGCCTTCTCTGATGGAAAAATATCTGCCGCGCGTAACCGCGCTGGAGAAAGAAAGCGACGCACAGTCTGAGGAAATTTTGTTAAAAATGTCTGCCGCGCTTGCCGCCATTGGTGCAGACGACACAATTGTACAGGATGCGCGCGCAGCCTACGAACGCTCAAAAAAGGAACAATTGGCACATTATAGCGAGCTGTTTTCATCTCTTCCATCCTAATAACGCAAAATGCACCGGCAATTCGCCGGTGCATTTTGTTTTCAGCTTTCCATCGGATGAAGGGTAAAGAGGATATTTCGATAAAGATCAAGATTCTGGGTATCGTCAACCGGCACATCAACCTTGATGGTCATAGCATAAAACTTTTCATTCATCTCATCGTTGCACATGTAAAAGCGCAGCGCGTGGTTGCCGCTTTCTTTGTCAATAAACTCAAGATAAAATGCGTTCCACCCGCCGTCAAAGGCAATGCCCTTTTCGTCCGCAATAAGATCATAGCCGAAGTCTTCAACAATATTTTTACGCAGGCCCTCATAATAGACGTCTGTTGTAAAAAAGCTTGCTCTCATCTGGTTAAGCTGTTCATCGGGGTTGGTGGTATTATAATAAGCCGCCAGATCAGCTGGCGCTGTAGTAATAACAACCGAACCGTACACCTTGTCAGTTTTAGCCTCGTGCAAATCAAAAAGAGTATCAAAACCGCTGTCGCCCAGCCAATTGGTATCGGTACCATCAGGAAAGTTCAAGCCAAAGTGTGCCATAGAAACCGAACCGCTGCGCGGCTCATAGTCCATGGTAAACAGCGGATCTCCAATCTGCGTGAAAACAAACCGCCCGTTCTCGAAATGGCCAGTGGCCACACCCGAGGAATTGCTTGATGAAGAAGCTGCCTCCGAAGAAGATGATGCTGTCGAAGAGCTGGTAGGCGACGATTGGCAGGACGCCAATAATACTATCGCCAGCATAAGGACAACCCCTTTTTTTATCATTTAAATCTCTCCGTTTCAAAATCCATTTATATTTAGCTTTCCTATTATACGACAGTTTACGCAATTTGAACAGGGCAATTGTTGTGTAAGAGATGGATAAAAAGTAAAACAATCGTTAAAAAAGCACAGAAAGGCGATACCTTTCCATGCTTTTCAAACCCTAGTTACGAATTATCGCCACGCATCGATTCTTTAATACGGTCAAAAAAGCTCTTGCGTTTTTCATAATTTCGGTCTGAGAGCGTACCCTCAAAATCGCGCAGTGCCTGTTTTTGTTTGTTGTTAAGTGCTTTAGGCACCTCTACCGTCACTCGGACAAACTGATCGCCCTTGCCGCGTCCGTTGATAAACGGAACACCCCGACTCTTTAGACGAAATACCGTCTGGGGCTGCGTGCCCTCGGGGACGGTATACTTAACCTTGCCCTCCAGCGTGGGAACGGTAATTTCGTCGCCCAGCGCCGCCTGCATAAAGGTAATGGGGATTTCACACCAGATGTCGTAGCCGTCGCGCTCAAACACCGGGTCCGGCCGTACCGAAACAGTAATGTTCGCATCGCCCGCCGGTCCGCCGTTTAAACCTGCGTCGCCCTGACCGCGCAGCGTAAAGGTTTGGCCATGGTTAATGCCTGCCGGCACAGTTACCGTCAATTTATGCTGCTTTCTTGCGCGGCCCTGGCCGCCACAGTCCGGGCAGGGGTCTTTGATAACCTTGCCCTTGCCACCGCAATGCGGGCAGGTTTTTTGCACTTGCATAGTACCCAGCATGGTGCGTTCGGTGGCGCGTATGCTACCCGAGCCGCCGCAGGTGGGGCAAACTTCGGAGCTGGTGCCCTTCTTGGCACCCGACCCTGCGCAGGTGTCGCAGGTTTCCAGATGGGGAACCGAAACATCCTTTTGACAACCGAGCGCCGCTTCTTCAAAGGACAGCGACAGTGTCAGCCCAATATCCCGTCCGCGAATAGGTCCATTGGGGTTGCGAGCACGGGTAGAACCGCCAAATCCGCCAAAAAAGCTGCCAAACAGGTCACCTAAATCTATGTCCTCAAACCCGCCGCCAAATCCGCCGGCTCCCGCGCCGTAGCTCGGGTCTACCCCCGCGTGGCCAAACTGGTCATAACGGGCGCGCTTTTGCTGGTCAGAAAGTACTTCGTAAGCCTCGCCGACCTCTTTGAATTTGGCCTCGGCCTTCTTATCCCCTGGGTTCATATCGGGGTGGTACTGCTTAGCCAGCTTGCGGTAGGCTTTCTTAATTTCATCATCCGAAGCATCCTTAGCTACGCCAAGCACCTCGTAAAAATCCTTCTTCTCCGCCAAATCGCATCATCTCCCTTCTGATGCGCAAACAGGGGTCAAGGCCCTTGGCGCAACTTGTCGTCAAAGGCCTTTTCCTATATGCGCTTTTTAATGATTTATTCGGCGTCCTTAAAATCGGCGTCAACAAAATCTGCGTTCTGGCTGCCGCCGTCCTGCGTACCGCCCGTAGGTTCCTGCGCAGTCTGCGAAGCCTGCGCGGCCTTATAAATCTTCTCGGACATTTCAGTAAACTTCTTAGAGAGCGATTCGGTGCCGGTTTTGATCAGCTCGCTGTCGGTTCCCTTAAGCGCTTCTTTGAGCGCGTTGAGCTTCTGCCCAATTTCGGCCTTTTCAGCTGCGTCAACCTTGCCGCCCAGTTCGGAGAGAGCCTGCTCGGTCTGATAAACCAGCTGATCAGCATTGTTGCGCGTATCAGCCTCGTCGCGGCGCTTCTTATCGTCTTCGGCGAACTGCTCCGCGTCCTTAACCGCCTTTTCAATGTCATCCTTGGACATATTGGTGGTAGAAGAAATCGTGATATTCTGCTCCTTGCCTGTACCCTTATCCTTCGCAGATACGTGCACAATGCCGTTGGCATCGATGTCAAAGGTTACCTCAATCTGCGGCATGCCACGGCGCGCAGGCAGAATACCGTCGAGCTTAAACAGGCCAAGCGTCTTATTGCCGGAAGCCATCTCTCGCTCGCCCTGCAACACATGCACTTCAACCGAAGTCTGGTTGTCGGCGGCAGTGGAGAAGACTTGGCTCTTTTTGGTTGGGATGGTGGTGTTACGGTCGATGATCTTCGTAAATACGCCGCCCATCGTCTCAATGCCCAGCGACAGCGGTGTGACGTCAAGCAGCAGCAGGCCCTTGACGTCGCCGCCAAGTACGCCGCCCTGAATAGCCGCGCCCACCGCAACACATTCGTCGGGGTTGATGCCCTTAAATGGCTCTTTGCCGATAAAGCTCTTGACGGCTTCTAATACAGCGGGAATTCTTGATGAACCACCCACCATAAGAACTTTGTCAATCTGCGAAGTGGTCAAACCAGAGTCGGAAAGCGCCTGCTTGAGCGGGGCCATGGTAGCCGCAACCAGATCAGCGGTCAACTCGTTGAATTTTGCACGCGTAATGCTCATATCCAAATGCTTGGGTCCGGTGGCATCTGCGGTGATAAACGGCAGGTTCACCTGCGCCGTCGTCATGCCCGAAAGCTCAATCTTCGCTTTCTCCGCCGCTTCCTTCAAACGCTGCATCGCCATTTTGTCAGCAGAAAGGTCAACGCCGTTTTCCTTCTTGAAGGTGTCAGCCATATACTTAATCAGTCGGTCGTCGAAATCGTCGCCGCCCAGGCGGTTGTTACCGGCAGTTGCCAGAACCTCCTGCACGCCGTCGCCCATCTCAATAATAGAAACGTCGAAGGTACCACCGCCGAGGTCATACACGATGACCTTCTGATCGTTTTCCTTGTCGACGCCATAAGCAAGCGCCGCCGCGGTCGGCTCGTTGATGATGCGCTTGACATCAAGACCAGCAATACGTCCCGCGTCCTTGGTTGCCTGACGCTGTGCATCTGTAAAGTAAGCCGGAACGGTGATAACCGCTTCGGTGACCGTCTGGCCCAAATAGGCCTCCGCATCAGTCTTGAGCTTCTGCAGCACCATAGCCGAAATTTCTTGCGGGGTATATTTTTTGCCGTCAATGGCTACGTTATAATCTGAACCCATCTTACGTTTAATTGAGCTGATGGTCCTTTCGGGGTTGGTGATAGCCTGGCGCTTTGCCACCTGGCCGACCATGCGCTCACCAGTTTTAGAAAACGCGACGACTGATGGCGTGGTTCTGGCGCCCTCTGCGTTAGCAATAACAACTGGCTCGCCGCCTTCCATAACGGCTACACATGAGTTTGTTGTTCCAAGGTCAATGCCTATAATCTTTCCCATAGTAATTTCCTCCTCAATATATCACAGGTGCTTCTATAC
>DATMYZ010000366.1:0-3092 GCA_035560675.1 Clostridia bacterium | reverse complement strand
ATTTCAGGGGGGTTAGGCATTTTCATCTGTGAACGCAAGCCCTCTCTAAAAAAGGAACTAATAGTTTTAGGCGCCATGACGCTCCTGATGTGCACAATGGCCGCCCTTCGCAGCGGCAGTGTTGGGGTCGATTACGACTGGGTATATAGAGACTATTTTCTAACTGCCCGCGAACACGGCCTTTCTTATTTGTTTTCTTCCGAAAATATGTATCTGGTTGAACCGCTTTACGGATTACTCAATCAGGTCGTAGCACTTTTCACCAGCGATCCAATGGTACTGTGGTGGACAGCGTCAGTAATTATTATTTTGCTTCGGGTTATTTTTATTTGGAGAAATTCCTCTAAAATGTGGCTAAGCATTTTCTGCTACATCGGTCTTGGCTTTTTCTCCTATGCACTGTGCACACTGCGGCAGGAGCTTGGTATTTCGGTCGCAATGTTTGCATTGCCATTTTTGCAAAATCGCAAGCCGCTGCCCTTCTTTTTGATTATTTTGCTGGCTGGGCTATGCCACACCAGCCTTTTTTTTCTGCTGCCGTTTTATTTTATAGTCACTATTCCGCCAAACAAGTGGATGATTGCTCTATATTCAACCCTATTTTTAACCGTTATATTTTTTTCTGAGGCACTGTTGCGTTTGGTTATCACACTTGTACCGCGCTTTGCCCAATACTCCCCTGATTCTTATTACATGAAGGGCCGCAATATCAACACTGTAATTATATGGATTATTATTTTGTTGATCGCATCGCTACTGTATAAAAAGCTCTTGGAACGCGACAAAAGCAACCTGGTGTTTTTCAACCTTTTTCTCTACGGAACACTTATTATGTCGCTAACCGTCAAACATTTTGTGTTTCAGCGCGTGGCGTTGATCTTTTTACCCATTTCGGTGCTTCTTATACCCGAGTTGGTACAAAGCCAGCTCCCCTCACCCGACCTGCTTAATGCGCTGGAAAACGCCAAAAGCAATAAGCTCAATGGACAGCAGTTGGCTACACTTAAGCATAATCTGAATGAAGCCAACAGAATGTATTATTCAATCATGGCTCTGCTTGCGTTGATGGTTATTTTGGAATATCTTTTCTTACTATATGCCAACCGTCTGCTGCTGGTACCCTATACGTTTTTTTGGATGTGAGAATAAATGGATAAAGAAAAACAGCGTCTGTATAATCTGTTGCTGCGAATCGTAGACGTTCTGACATGGCTGGTTGCAATAGCCGGCGCTTATGTGATGCGCTTTTATCTATTACCACACATAGCGAATCACAGCATTGATCTACAATATTATTTGCGCGTCATGCCGGTGCTAATTTTCGGTTACATGGTGCTCTATCAAACCAGCGGATTATACGACCCCTTTCGCAGAAGATCCATCCTCTCTGAAACCGGCAAGATTATCGTCGCCAACTTTTATGGCCTTGTGGGTATTTTCCTTGTATTTTTCTGGATTAAGGAAGTGCATATCTCCCGTCTGGTCATTTTGATTTTTGGCGTTTCCAGCGCGATTATTTCCGCTTCTACCCGCGCTGCGGGACGGCTTTTTCTCCGTTCCATGCGGCGAAAGGGCTTTAACATTAAACATATTCTGATTGTGGGCAGCAACGAGACCGCAGCCGATTTTTACCGCAAGGCAGCCACCAACAAAAATTACGGCTATGTCGTTGATGGCTATCTCAACGACCACCCCTCGGATTATGGCTGGCGCGCCGAATATCTAGGGGCCATCGACCAATTGCCCGAAGTATTGCAACATCAGCACCCCGACGAGGTGCTGATCTCGCTGGAATATCACCAGTTCCACATTCTCAGCCAGGTAATCTCCACCTGCGAATTACAGGGCGTCAAGTCTTCCCTATTGCCGTTTTACAGCAAATACTTGCCCTCCCAACCCAAGGTCGAGGTATTTGAGGGCATTCCTATCATCAATTTGCGCCATATTCCGCTGGATAACCTTTTTTTTGCGGCTCTCAAGCGCGGGTTTGATGTGATCGCCTCTTTTTTGGGGCTTTTGCTGCTCTCTCCACTGCTGCTGGGAACGATTATCGGCATTAAGCTGACCTCGGCCGGCCCAGTTATTTATAAGCAGGTACGCATTGGAAAAAATCGCAGGGAATTCACCATGTACAAGTTCCGCTCCATGCGTCTTGAAAACAACGCCGACACCACCACATGGGGCACCAAAAATGATGACCGGCGCACCCGGTTCGGCGCGTTTTTACGCAAATTTTCGATTGACGAACTGCCTCAGCTTTATAACGTGTTGAGAGGCGACATGAGTTTAGTCGGGCCGAGGCCCGAGCGCCCGTTTTTTGTTGAACAGTTTCGCGATGAGGTGCCGCTTTACATGCTCAAGCATTTGGTGCGTCCCGGCATTACCGGCTGGGCGCAAATCAATGGTTGGCGGGGAGATACCTCAATCCTAGAACGTATTAAATGTGATATGTTTTATATAGAGAACTGGTCATTTCTCTTGGATATAAAAATTTTGCTGCTCACCATATTCAAGGGTATCGTCAACACCAGCGAAGAGCTTTGAGAATAAAAAGGGGCGAGTCGTGAAAAATGGTTTCAACATTTTAAACGACCCGCCGTTTTTTGTATTTAGTTTTTATTTATGCACGAGCATCGCACAGAGCCCGAGCAGCACGCACCGGATGCCCCACCTCGCAAAGCCTTCCATCCTTTTCGACCACAAAAAATGTTACATGGGTAAACTTGTTCCATATCCGAGTGGTCACCGAATCCCCCTCCTGAGGAATGCCGGTCAGCAGGTAAGAAACCTTGTTGTCTTTAACATAATGTATAATCGCTTTAGCAACATCATTGGCGTATAATAATGCCATTTCTGCGCCGTTTTCCTTAGAAATCGAGAAAAGATATTCCATAGATTCGGGGTCTTGCGCCGCCTCAGTACGAACAACGTTAATGACTGAAAGCTCAGTGCCTGACAGGTTCGCCAGCGTTCTGCCCGCGCGGATAATGCGGTCACACTGCCTCTGATCGGTCACGCAGACCACCGTTTTTGCTCGTGGGCTCAAAGTGCGCTCCTGTACATCGTTTATTGACACTGCCCCACCTCCTATA
>DATMYZ010000365.1:0-14485 GCA_035560675.1 Clostridia bacterium | reverse complement strand
GGCAAAGCGCTTCCATGTATTTTTTGAGCTTTAAATAATCATAGACGAATGGAGTGAGCGAAACCTATGTTGCAGGTGAAACCCGTCAACCTTGGCAAAAACGTTCGCATGAGCTTCGGCAAAATTAATGAAGTTCTGGACATGCCAAACCTGATTGAGGTGCAAAAGAACTCCTACCGCTGGTTCCTCGATGAGGGCCTTAAGGACGTGTTTAATGACATGTCGGCCATTACCGATTATCAGGGTAATCTGGTGCTCGATTTTATCGATTACCGATTGGAGGACAAACCCAAATACACCATTGAGGAGTGCAAAGAACGCGACACTACTTATGCCGCGCCACTCATCGTCACGACCAGTCTATTGAATCGCGAGACCGGTGAAATTAAAGAGCAGGAGATTTTCATGGGCGATTTTCCGCTCATGACCGACAGCGGCACCTTCGTCATTAACGGCGCAGAGCGCGTTATCGTTTCTCAGTTGGTTCGTTCGCCCGGTGTTTATTATTCGCGCACGAGAGACAAATCCGGCCGTGAGCTCTTTGCCGCCACCGTTATCCCCAATCGCGGCGCATGGCTGGAATACGAGACCGATTCCAATGGCATTTTTTACGCTAGAATCGATAAAAACCGTAAGCTACCTATCACGACCTTCGTCCGCGCGCTCGGCATTTCGACGGACGAACAGATGGTAGATCTTTTGGGCGAAAGCGACTTGCTGAGAACAACCCTTGAAAAGGATGCCATCAAAACGGTCAACGAGGCGCTGCAAGAGGTTTATCGCAAACTGCGTCCGGGTGAGCCGCCCACCGTGGATTCGGCTAAGAGTCACATCAACGCGCTGTTCTTTGACCCTCGACGCTATGACCTCTCAAAGGTTGGACGCTATAAATACAACAAAAAGCTGTCGATCAGCCAGCGCATCACCGATCGTGAGTTGGCGCAGACAGTGGTCGCCCCGATGACTGGCGAAATTCTGTTTGAGCAGGGCGCTATTCTTTCACGCGATGACGCGCAGAAAATTGAACGCGCCGGTGTGGACTGCGTTTATATTAAAGTTGGCGAGGCTCTGGTTAAAGTCATTTCCAATGGAATGGTAGATATACATGACTTCGTTGATTGCAATGCGCTGGGCATCACTGAGAAGGAAAAAGTCCGCTTCTGCGTGCTGCGCGAGATTCTTGAGCAGAACGATACCAATGAAGCCATTGTTGCTGCTATCAAGGCGCGCGCTGACGAGCTGGTGCCCAAGCATATTATTGTTGACGATATTTTTGCAACTGTCAACTACCTGTGCAACCTTTCGGCGGGCGTGGGCCTGGACGATGATATCGATCATTTGGGCAACCGCCGCATCCGTTCGGTGGGTGAGCTGTTACAAAATCAGTTCCGCATCGGTTTTTCCCGTATGGAACGCGTGATTCGCGAGCGCATGGCAACCCAGAGTCAGGATCAAGGCGAGGTGACGGCGCAGTCGCTCATCAATATCCGCCCCGTCGTGGCTTCTATTAAAGAGTTTTTCGGCTCTTCCCCGTTGTCTCAGTTTATGGATCAGACCAACCCCTTAGCCGAACTGACGCACAAGCGTCGTTTGTCGGCGCTGGGTCCGGGCGGTCTGTCACGTGACCGCGCGAGCTTTGAGGTTCGTGACGTTCACTATAGCCACTATGGCCGCATGTGCCCGATTGAAACGCCTGAAGGCCCGAACATCGGCCTGATTTCTTACCTTGCAACCTTTGCGCGTATCAACGAGTATGGCTTCATTGAAGCACCCTACCGCCGTGTGTGCAGGGGCAGTGGCAAGATTCTTGATGAAGTCGTCTATATGACCGCCGACGTTGAGGATGAATATGTCGTGGCTCAGGCTAACGAGCCGATTGAAAACAATTGTTTTGGTCGTCCCAGAGTAGCGGCCCGTTACCGCGACACCATCCTTGAGGTGGAGCGCGAATCGGTTGATTTTATGGATATTTCCCCGAAGATGGTGGTTTCAGTCGCGACTGCGATGATCCCCTTCCTCGAAAATGACGACGCCAACCGTGCACTGATGGGCTCTAACATGCAGCGTCAGGCCGTTCCGCTTCTTAAAACCGAGTCGCCGATTGTCGGCACCGGCATGGAATATAAGGCGGCTGTCGATTCCGGCGTTGTGGTTGTTTCCAAGCACAACGGTGTGATCAAAAGCGTATCGGCCGATCTGGTGGTCATCGCTGACGATCAGGGTGTCAACCATGATTACCGCCTGATTAAGTTTATGCGCAGCAACCAGGGTACGTGCGTCAACCAGCGCCCCATTCTTAAAAAGGGTGACCGCGTCAAGGTGGGCGATGTGGTGGCCGACGGCCCCGCTACCTCCAACGGCGAAATTTCGTTGGGCAAAAACATGCTCATCGGGTTCATGACGTGGGAGGGCTATAATTACGAGGACGCCGTCTTGATTAACGAAAAGCTGGTCAAGGAGGATGTCTATACCTCCATCCACATCGAAGAATATGAAATTGAGGCCCGCGACACCAAGCTCGGTCCGGAGGAAATCACACGTGATATCCCCAACGTCGGCGAGGATGTTTTGAAGGAGCTTGACGACCGCGGCATTATCCGCATCGGCGCCGAGGTTCGCGCCGGCGATATTCTGGTCGGCAAGGTGACCCCTAAGGGCGAAACCGAACTAAACGCCGAGGAACGTCTGCTCCGCGCCATCTTTGGTGAAAAGGCGCGTGAGGTCAGAGATACCTCTCTGCGCGTACCGCATGGTGAGTACGGTATCATTGTCGACGTCAAGGTGTTCACCAGAGAAACATCTGACGAGCTTTCGCCGGGCGTTAACATGGTGGTTCGCTGCTATATTGCCCAGAAGAGAAAGATCTCGGTCGGTGATAAGATGGCGGGGCGCCACGGCAACAAGGGCGTTGTTTCGCGCGTGCTGCCGCAGGAGGATATGCCTTATCTACCTGGTGGCCAGCCGCTGGATATTGTCTTAAATCCGCTGGGCGTGCCTTCCCGTATGAACATCGGGCAGGTGCTCGAGGTTCATCTGGGTCGCGCTTCCGCCGCGCTGGGCTTTAAGATTATGACGCCAGTGTTCGACGGTGCCAAAGAAAGTGATATCCGCGAGGCGCTTTCTCAGGCCGGTCTTGCCGAGGACGGTAAAACGGTGCTCTTTGACGGACGCACCGGTGAGCCGTTTGACAATCGTGTAACTGTGGGTTACATGTACTTCTTAAAGCTGCATCATCTTGTAGACGATAAAATCCATGCCCGTTCCACAGGCCCCTACTCGCTTGTTACCCAGCAGCCACTGGGCGGTAAAGCACAGTTTGGTGGTCAGCGCTTCGGCGAAATGGAAGTTTGGGCTCTTGAGGCATACGGCGCAGCTTATACGCTGCAAGAAATCCTCACCGTCAAGTCTGACGACGTGGTGGGCCGTGTTAAAACCTTTGAGGCCATCGTTAAGGGCAAGAATGTTCCAAAGCCTGGTATCCCCGAATCCTTCAAGGTTCTTATCAAAGAGCTCCAGTCGCTGGCGCTTGACGTTCGTGTGCTGGATAAGGACAACAACGAAATCGACCTCAAGCAGCAGTTTGACGACGATGACAATATGGGGCTGACCCCGCTTGATGCTGACCTGTTCACCAACGGCGTGGAGGTCGACGGCGAGCTGGATGCCGGCGGTTTCGCCGTTGAAAACGCCGAAGGAGAGCCTGAACTATTGGACGATGGCCTGCTCAACGAGTTTGACGATATCGGCTTCTTTGACGAGGATGACAACAACGACGACTTTGAAGAATAATAACGGAGGGATAGCAGTTGGAATTTAATGTTTTTGAGTCCATTAAAATTGGTCTTGCTTCCCCTGAACAGATTCGCTCATGGAGCTACGGTGAGGTTAAGAAACCTGAGACCATCAATTATCGCACCTTAAAGCCGGAGCGCGACGGTCTGTTTTGCGAAAGAATCTTTGGACCCATGAAGGATTGGGAATGCTATTGCGGGCGATACAAGCGCATCCGCTATAAGGGCAAAATCTGTGAGCGCTGCGGCGTTGAGGTTACCCGCGCCAAGGTGCGCCGCGAGCGTATGGGCCACATTGAACTGGCTGCACCGGTTTCTCACATCTGGTACTTTAAGGGCACGTCGTCCCGAATGGGGTTGCTGCTCAATATGTCCCCCAGACTGTTGGAAAAGGTGCTGTATTTCGCGGCTTATATTGTCATCGACCCCGGTATTACCAACCTGAAAAAATATGCGTTGCTTTCAGAAAAAGAGTATCGCGACATGCGCGAGGCATATGAGGATGAGTTTGACGCCGGTATGGGAGCCGAAGCCATCAAGAAGCTTCTGATGGAGCTTGATCTTGACGCACTGTCGGCCGATCTTAAAGAAGAGCTGGAAAAGGCCGCAGGTCAGAAGCGTGCGAAACTGTTAAAAAGGCTTGAGGTTGTCGAGGCGTTCCGCGCCTCTGGCAACCACCCTGAGTGGATGATTCTCGATGTGGTTTCGGTCATTCCGCCCGATATCCGCCCGATGGTTCAGCTCGATGGCGGCCGCTTTGCCACCAGCGACTTAAACGATCTTTACCGGCGAGTAATAAACCGTAACAACCGTCTGAAAAAGCTGTTGGAGCTTGGCGCGCCCGATATTATTGTGCGCAACGAGAAGCGTATGCTTCAGGAAGCCGTTGACGCCCTGATTGACAACGGCCGCCGCGGACGTCCCGTCACCGGCCCGAACAATCGTCCGTTAAAGTCGCTTTCCGACATGCTCAAGGGCAAGCAGGGCCGTTTCAGACAGAACCTGCTCGGTAAACGTGTTGACTATTCCGGTCGTTCGGTTATCGTTGTCGGCCCTGAACTGAAAATGTACCAGTGCGGTTTGCCTAAAGAAATGGCGCTGGAGCTGTTTAAGCCCTTCGTCATGAAGCGCTTGGTCGACCAGAAGGTCGCCACCAACATCAAGAACGCCCGCAAGATGGTCGAGCGTGCTACTGTCAAGGAAGTTTGGGACGCGCTAGAGGTGGTTATCAAAGATCATCCCGTGCTTTTGAACCGTGCACCTACGCTGCATAGACTTGGCATTCAGGCTTTTGAGCCCGTATTGGTCGAAGGCAAGGCGTTAAAGCTTCATCCGCTTGTTTGTACCGCTTATAACGCCGACTTTGACGGCGACCAGATGGCGGTTCACGTGCCGCTTTCGGCAGAGGCGCAGGCCGAGGCCCGCTTCTTGATGCTGGCGGCCAACAACCTGTTAAAGCCCTCCGACGGCAGCCCTGTTACCGTTCCGACACAGGACATGGTGCTTGGCTCCTATTACCTGACCATGGTGCGTGAGAACGAAAAGGGCGCGGGCAAGGCGTTCCGCGACTTTAACGAGGCGCTCATGGCTTATAACGAGGGTGCCGTGACGCTACATGCCCCCGTCAAGGTGCGCAGAAGCATTGATATTGACGGTAAACCTGTCTCTAAAATTATTGAAACCACAGTCGGACGTATCATCTTCAACACGCCCATTCCTCAGGATCTGGGTTATGTTGACCGTTCCGACTATGACGGCAAGTTCAAGCTTGAAGTTGAGTTCTTGGTCAAGAAGAAGAGCCTGGGCGATATCATCGACCGCTGCATCCGTACCCACGGAAGCGCCAGAACCGCTGAAATGCTCGACCAGATCAAGGCGCAGGGCTTTAAGTATTCGACAAGAGGCGCTATCACTGTCGCAGTTTGTGACGCGGTAATTCCTGCTGAGAAAAAAGAACTGCTGGCTGCCGCTGAGGAGAATATTATTAAGATCAGCCGTCAGTATGAGCGCGGTCTTATCTCCGACGAGGTGCGTTACGAGCGTGTCATCAAGACCTGGAACGAAACAACTGCCAAGGTTAAGGACGCACTACAGAAGTGCTTTACCGAGGATAACCCCATCTTCATGATGGCCGATTCCGGTGCTCGTGGTTCTATGGACCAGATTCGTCAGCTCGCGGGTATGCGCGGACTGATTGCCAACACCTCGGGTCGCGCTATTGAGCTGCCAATTAAGGCCAACTACCGTGAAGGCCTGACCATACTCGATTACTTCAACTCCTCTCGAGGTGCGCGTAAAGGCCTGGCCGATACCGCGCTGCGTACCGCCGACTCGGGTTACCTGACCCGTCGCCTGGTTGACGTTTCGCAGGATGTCATCATCCGTGAGATTGATTGTGGTACCCACGAAGGTATTGTTGCGGTTGCTATCTCTGACTCCGGTCGTGAGATTGAGAGCCTGCGTGAACGTCTTATCGGGCGCTATGTCACCGATACGGTTGTTCACCCTGAAACCGGCGAGATTCTGATGACCCGCGATCGTATGATGACCTTTAACGATGCCGAGCATATTGTCAAGTCCGGCGTTAAGCAGGTTAAAATTCGTTCAGTTTTAAACTGCGAGAGCAAGAGCGGCGTTTGTGCGCATTGCTACGGCGCTAACCTTGCAAATGGTCAGCCTGTCGGCATCGGAGAGGCGGTCGGCATCATTGCTGCCCAGTCCATCGGTGAGCCTGGCACGCAGCTGACGATGAGAACGTTCCACACCGGCGGTACCGTCACAGCCAGCGATATCACGCAGGGTCTACCCCGCGTTGAAGAGCTGTTTGAGGCCAGAAAGCCCAAGAATGCCGCAATTGTTTCGCATTTGTCCGGCGTCGTCTCCTACGAGAAGGACCCCAAGGGCGGCGACATTGTTGTCGTCACCAGTGACGATGGCGAGCGCTTTGAAAAGCAGGTTGTCTACGGCTCGACCCGCTGCTTTGAAGAGGGTGATGTTGTTCAGAAGGGCGATCTGCTCACCGAAGGCTCGGCCGAGCCCAACGAAATTCTTGCTGTTTCAGGCCATCTTGCTGTCCAGGATTACCTCATCAAGGAAGTCCAGCGCGTTTACCGCACACAGGGCGTTGATATCAGCGATAAGCATATCGAGGTCATTGTACGCCAGATGATGCGCAAGGTGCGCATTGACGACGGCGGCGATTCTTCGCTGATTCCTGGGGTGCACATCGAAAAAAGTGAATTCTTGAACATTAACGAAGAGATTTACAAAAAGGCTGAGAAGGAAGGCCGCGAGCCGCACTATGCCGGCTGCATTCCGGTGCTGCTTGGCATTACCAAGGCATCTCTGGTGACCGAATCCTTCCTGTCGGCGGCCTCCTTCCAGGAGACCACCCGTGTTCTGACCGAAGCGGCCATCAAGGGCAAGGTTGACCCTCTGCTCGGACTCAAGGAGAACGTCATTATCGGCAAGCTGGTTCCCGCTGGAACTGGCACTGTCCCATACGAGGATGTCGCCATCCGGCGCGACGATCCCCATACCTTTGGTTACGCCGACTGACGTCTGAATGTTCTTTAAGAAGCGTCGTTTGGGTCAGCCCAGACGACGCTTCTCTGTGTGAATGGTGCATAGTGCGGATGTTTTTCGGCGGGGTACGTCATGCAAGGCCAACGATATCCAGACCGTTCGGTGAGCACCAAATAATATTCGAGCAGGATATTTGAGAGATATTTAACTTGTATTTTTTTAGAGGTTGAGATATAATAGCCCCGTTTATTGCCAATGATAATGATGTTTTTCCGCTACTGCCGCCGCATTAAAAGATTTTTTGCTGCGTTCTGGCGGTAGAGCACATATTCGGCGTTTTAACGAAAAAACGTTATGAACATTGTTGACAAAACGCCTTCCTAAATGGTAGAATTATAAATTGGGTGAACTATTTTGCGGGACGCGTCTGGGTTACCGCCCAAGACGTTTTTGTAAAAGGCCCCGAATTTTCGTCGAAAGGAGGAAACAATTTAATGCCAACCTTTAACCAGCTTGTCAGAAAGGGAAGAGAGGTCGTCGAAAAGAAATCGGCTGCCCCGGCTCTCCTGCAGGGATGGAACTCGAAGAAGCGCAAAATGATCGACCAGAACTCACCGCAGAAGCGCGGCGTTTGCACTGCTATCAGAACCTCAACCCCCAAGAAGCCGAACTCTGCTCTGAGAAAGGTCGCGAGAGTGCGCCTGTCTAACGGAATTGAAGCCACTGCTTACATTCCCGGTATCGGCCACAATCTCCAGGAACACTCTGTTGTTCTGATCCGCGGCGGACGTGTTAAGGATCTCCCCGGCGTGCGTTACCACATTATTCGCGGTACGCTCGATACCCAGGGTGTTGCCAAGCGTATGCAGGCCAGATCCAAGTACGGCGCAAAGAGACCGAAGGCCGGTGCTGCGACTGCGAAGAAGAAGTAAGAAATTTTAGATGCCGCAATGATGCGGAGCTTTTATATATAAAGCCTCTGCATTGGCGCGCACGGAAGATTCTTTGCTTTCGAGTACCAATGATTTCATTTTATGAAGGAGGGAAGAGAAGTGCCAAGAAGAGGTAATATTGCAAAGCGCGACGTTCTGGCGGATCCGATTTACGGCTCCAAGATGGTCACCAGACTGATCAACAACGTCATGTATGACGGCAAGAAGGGCGTAGCGCAGAAGATTGTATACGGTGCATTTGCCATTGTAGGCGAAAAGACCGGCAAAGAACCGCTGGAGGCTTTCGAGCAGGCGCTCGAAAACATTATGCCGGTTCTTGAGGTTAAGGCCCGCCGTGTCGGCGGTGCCACTTATCAGGTTCCGATGGAGGTTCGTCCCGCAAGACGTCAGACTCTGGGTCTGCGTTGGCTGACAGCCTATTCCAGAAATCGCAGCGAGAGAACCATGCAGGAGAAGCTGGCCGCAGAGATTATGGATGCCCTTAATCAGACCGGCGGTGCCTGCAAGAAGCGTGAGGACACCCACAAGATGGCGGAAGCCAACAAGGCATTCAGCCACTTCAGATGGTAGTCCACAGATCGGATAAATTATTATCCGCATCTAACACAGTATTTTTACCAACAGGAGGACACTATGCCAAGGGATGTCTCACTGGAGAGAACTAGAAACATCGGTATTATGGCTCATATCGACGCCGGTAAGACCACAACTACCGAACGTATTCTTTATTACACGGGAATAAACCACAAAATTGGTGAGGTGCACGAGGGTGCCGCCACCATGGACTGGATGGAGCAGGAGCAGGAGCGCGGAATCACCATCACCTCCGCTGCCACCACCTGCTATTGGGATGGTGCACAGCACCAGTATCCCAAGCATCGTATCAACATTATTGACACCCCTGGACATGTGGACTTCACCGTGGAGGTTGAGCGTTCGCTGCGCGTGCTTGACGGTTCTGTGACCGTTTTCTGTGCCAAGGGCGGCGTTGAGCCTCAGTCCGAAACCGTTTGGCGTCAGGCTGATAAGTACAAGGTGCCGAGAATGGCGTATGTCAACAAGATGGACATTATGGGAGCTAACTTCTACAATGTTGTCAGAATGATGCACGACCGCCTTAAGTGCAACGCTGTGCCGATTCAGCTGCCCATCGGTGAGGAAAACTTTTTCAAGGGAATTGTTGACCTCATCACAATGAAGGCTGAGGTCTATTACGATGACCTCGGCAAGGATGTCAGAGAGGAAGAAATTCCCGAAGAGATGCGCGAAAAGGCTGAGGAGTATCGTATCCAGATGATCGAGGCCGCTGCCGAGCAGGATGAAGCGCTGATGGAGAAATACCTCGAGGGTGAAGAACTCACTGTTGAGGAAATTAAGGGTGCTGTTCGAAAGGGTACGCTGGCCAACACGCTGGTGCCGGTGCTTTGTGGTACTTCTTACCGCAACAAAGGCGTTCAGCTGTTGCTTGACGCCGTCATTGACTATATGCCTGCACCGACCGACATCGACCACATCACCGGTGTCAACCCTGACACCGGCGAGGAATGTGAACGTCCGACTTCGGACTCAGAGCCTTTCTCCGCACTTGCATTTAAAATTATGACCGACCCGTATGTCGGCAAGCTGTGCTTCTTCCGCGTGTATTCGGGTAGTATTTCGGCCGGTGCGCAGGTTCTTAACTCTGTTAAGGGCAACAACGAGCGCCTGGGAAGAATCTTGCAGATGCACGCCAATAACCGTAAGGATATTGAAGTCGTTTATGCTGGCGATATCGCAGCGGCTGTCGGCTTGAAGAATACCACCACTGGCGATACACTTTGCGATCCCAAGGCACCGGTTATCCTTGAGTCTATGGAGTTCCCGGAGCCGGTTATCCGCGTTGCCATTGAGCCCAAAACTAAGGCTGGCCAGGAGAAGATGGGCATTGCGCTCTCGAAACTGGCTGAAGAGGATCCGACCTTCCGCACCTACACCGATGAGGAAACCGGCCAGACCATCATCGCCGGCATGGGCGAATTGCACTTGGAGATTATTGTTGACCGTCTGCTGCGCGAGTTCCGTGTAGAAGCAAATGTCGGCAAGCCGCAGGTTGCTTATAAGGAAACGGTTCGCAAGTTAGCTGACGTTGACATGAAGTACGCCAGACAGTCCGGTGGACGTGGTCAGTATGGACATGTCAAGATCAAGCTTGAACCCAATGTGTCCGGCAAGGGCTATGAGTTCATTAACGCTGTTGTCGGCGGCTCGATCCCGAAGGAATATATCGGACCGGTTGATGCGGGTATTCAGGGCGCTATGGCGGCAGGTGTGCTGGCTGGCTATCAGGTTGTTGATTGCAAGGTCACCCTGTACGACGGCTCATACCACGAAGTCGACTCCTCTGAAATGGCCTTTAAGATCGCTGGCTCCATGGCCTTTAAAGAGGCTATGCGTAAGGCTGATCCCGTCATTCTAGAGCCAATGATGAAAGTTTCGGTCAACGTTCCTGAAGAGTATATGGGCGATGTTATTGGCGATTTGAACTCTCGCCGCGGACAGATTCAGGGCATGGAAGCCAAGTTCGGCGCACAGCAGATTGACGCGGTTGTTCCGCTGTCTGAGATGTTTGGCTATGCTACCGATCTTCGCTCTAAGTCGCAGGGTCGCGGCCAGTATTCTATGGAGCCTTCGCACTATATTGAAGTGCCGAAATCCATTTCCGAGGGCATCATTTCCGCCCGCGGCAAAAAGCAGGATTAATTGATAAAATCCCGCTTGCAATTTAATTCTAAGGTTGCTACAATAACGATTGTAGAGCCGTAAAAGAATACCAAATACTTTTATTAAAAGGGAGGAAAACTACAATGGCAAAGGCAAAATTCGAAAGAAACAAGCCCCATGTTAACATTGGCACCATTGGCCACGTTGACCATGGCAAGACTACTCTTACCGCTGCAATTACCAAGTTTCTGTCCTTGAAGGGCATGGCTCAGTTTGAGGCTTACGATATGATCGATAAGGCTCCTGAGGAGAGAGAGCGCGGCATCACCATCAACACGTCTCACGTTGAGTATCAGACCGAGGCGCGCCACTATGCACACGTTGACTGCCCCGGACATGCTGACTATATCAAGAACATGATCACCGGTGCTGCTCAGATGGACGGCGCTATTCTGGTTATCGCTTCCACCGACGGCCCCATGGCCCAGACCAAGGAGCACATCCTGCTGGCCCGTCAGGTCGGTGTGCCCGCGATCGTTGTTTTCATGAATAAGGTTGATCAGGTTGACGATCCCGAGCTGCTTGAGCTCGTTGAGATGGAGATCCGCGAGACTTTGTCCTTCTACGAGTATCCCGGCGACGATATTCCGATCATCAAGGGTTCTGCTCTTCTGGCGCTTGAAGCCAACAGTATTGATGCGCCTGATATGGCCTGCATCAAGGAGCTTATGGACGCTGTTGATTCCTATATTCCCACCCCTGACCGTAAGGCTGATCTGCCCTTCCTGATGCCCGTTGAGGACGTCTTCACCATCACTGGCCGCGGCACCGTTGCCACTGGCAGAGTTGAGCGTGGACGCATTAAGGTTGGCGAAGAAGTTGAGATCGTTGGTCTGGCTGAAGAGAAGAGAAAGACCACCGTTACCGGTCTTGAGATGTTCCGCAAGCTGCTTGATTTCGCTGAGGCTGGCGACAACGTTGGCGCGCTGCTTCGCGGCATTCAGAGAGCTGACATCGAGCGCGGACAGGTTCTGTGCAAGCCCAACTCTATTCAGCCCCACACCAAGTTCCATGGCCAGGTTTACGTTCTCAAGCAGTCTGAGGGCGGCCGTCATACCCCCTTCTTCAATAACTATCGTCCCCAGTTCTATTTCAGAACCACAGACGTAACTGGCGTCATCTCCCTTCCTCAGGATGTTGAGATGTGCATGCCTGGCGACAACATCGAAATTGATGTTGAGCTTATTACCCCCATCGCTATCGAGCAGGGTCTCCGTTTCGCTATCCGCGAAGGCGGCAGAACCGTTGGTTCGGGCGTTGTAACAGGCGTCAACGCATAAAATTTAATCATTGATGCTATAAAAAAGGGCTCTCTGCTTGCAGGGGGCCCTTTTTATGTATGAATGTTGTTGCGTTAAACGTTGTCAAAGGCGTCTGTTTGCAGCGTTGAGATAAGCAGGGACAAATTCCTTTTTGGATAAGAGATTAAGCTTGACATGTGTTTTGGCTGAGGGCCATAAAAAACAGCTATTCCAGCCACAGCCAAACTTTTGTCATTACTGCTTTTTAAAGTCTAATTTGAAGCTATTAGGCAACATTCGTTGATTTTTATCTCAGTTTAAGCTACAATAATTATTGAACGGATTCGAGTGTCAAAGACAAGACTGCTATTGGGGGCATGACATGAAATATAGAAAAATGACAGCGCTGTTTTTGGCGATTGTATTAGTTTTGCTTACCGTTTCATGCGGCGAAAAAGCTACGCAAGGTACGTCGCCCACTATTTCTAAAGAGGTCAAGACGATTATTTTGCATACTAACGATACCCACGGCAGAATGGCAGGTGGGTCGGAACAAATTGTCGGTATAAGCGCGTTGAAAGCGTTAAAGGACCGTTATAAAGCGCAGGGTATGGATGTTGTGCTGCTGGATGCAGGTGATACTTTACATGGTACTGCTTTTGCGACTTTGGATGAGGGTAAAAGTGTTTTGGATTTGATGACCATGGCAGGCTATGACGCCATGACCCCTGGCAACCATGATTTTAATTATGGCAGTGATCACCTTGTCGAATTATCCATTCAGACTTCGATACCGATGCTTTCGTCCAATATTATTAAAAAGGGTACAGACAAAAAGCTTCTCGATGGCTACGCCGTTATTCAGCACGAGAATATCAAGATTGGCATTTTCGGTCTTTCGACCCCTGAGACAGCGTACAAGACCAATCCTGCCAACGTTGCAACGGTGGAATTTTATGACCCCTATGCAGCCGCTGCCGAAGCAGTCAGCGATCTGAAGGCTGCTGAGGTGGATTACATTATTGCACTTTGCCATTTAGGGCTCAACAGTAGCAGCACCTATACCTCCGAAGGGGTGGCTAAAGCGGTTGCAGGGATTGACCTCATTGTGGACGGTCACAGCCATACTCTGCTCGAACAAGGTAAAGTGGTGGGGAATACGCTGATTGTATCGGCGGGAGAATATATGGAGGCGGTCGGTGTTGTCACGTTGGATCATGCCACTGGCTCAGCGACCGCTGAGGTGATCAAAGCTGGTGAACCCCGATTAATCGGGCTATCAGACCCGGCTATAGATGCTAAAATTCAGGAGATTAATGTCAACCAGCAACAAATTCTTTCAGAGGTGCTGGGCCATACGCCTGTGGATCTCAACGGCGCGCGGTCGGATGTCCGCACCTGTGAGACGAATTTGGGTAATCTTGTCGCTGATGCCGTGCGTGCCGAATCAGGGGCGCAGATTGCACTGATGAACGGTGGCGGCATTCGCGACTCTATTCCGGCGGGCGATATTACCAAGGGCCATATTATCACTGTACTTCCCTTCGGAAATTATATTGTAACTAAGAAAATCAATGGCTCAAATCTTCATGCGGCTTTAGAAAGTGCTGTTAAAGCTTTGCCAGAAGAAAATGGCGCTTTTTTACAAGTTTCGGGACTGACTTTTACTGTGGATGCCAGTGCACCTACCGGAGGGCGGGTTAAAAATGTGATGGTTGATGGCAGACCGTTGGATATCGCTGCGGAGTATGTTGTGGCCACCAACGATTTTCTGGCCGCAGGCGGTGATGATTTTCCAATGTTGGGTAAAGGGAAGACGCTCAATGAGTTTTCAGCGCTGGATGAAGCACTGATACGGCACATTAACCATCTTTCGGCCAATGGTGAACCATTCCCTGGGGCAGTGACGAGAATAACAATAATCGGGCAGACGGCTCTTGCCGATACGGATATTTCTGGCGCCGTGTCGGACAAGTCTGCTCAAACGTATTCTGTGCCAGCGAAGCCGACGGCTGAAGATAAGGACGCTGCCTCATCATCGCAATCAGGGGCGCAAGTGCCCGACGTTATAACTGTTGCCGCCTAAACACCCGGCGTAGCATTATCTACTTCGAAATCTGTTTCATTATCGACCGACTCGTCGCTGACCGCTACTACCGAGCCGGATGAAGACGGGTATATCTACTATATCGTGGATTTTCACGACAATATTTGG
>DATMYZ010000364.1:0-4287 GCA_035560675.1 Clostridia bacterium | reverse complement strand
GGTTCTGGAGGGCTTTATGTCGATACCACAAAAAAAAGTTTTAATTTTTACAGATGGTGCATGTTCCGGAAACCCCGGCCCGGGTGGCTGGGGCGCTATTTTGCGCTATGGCACCCTAGAACGAGAGCTTTCAGGCGGAGAAAGAGAAACGACAAATAACCGTATGGAGCTGACCGCCGCGATACAGGCACTTTCGGCCCTTAAAGAGCCCTGCGACGTCACGCTCTACAGTGATTCTAAATATGTCATCGACTCGGTAGAAAAAGGATGGGCTCGTGGCTGGCGCGCACGCGGATGGATTAAGGCAGACAAAAAGCCTGCCCTTAACGCCGACCTATGGCAGCAGCTACTCACCCTTTTAGAGCGGCACACCGTGCGTTTTATATGGATAAAAGGGCATAATGAGCATCCTGAAAACGAACGCTGTGACCGGCTGGCGGTAGCCGAAAGCAAAAAGTTTTAGAAATGTTAGCCAAAGCTATTGCATTTCATACAAATAAGGTATACAATAAAGTCGACCAAAAAGGTATAGCTTCTATATTTCGAGGAATTCTTATGCTTATAGCCGTTATTTTATAAGCGCCGCAGTTGCTGCGGCCACTCTTGGCTCAGCAAGGCGGCAGTTTAAACAGCGATATTTCGCTTTTGGAGGATTTATCATGGAAAAACGTTTTGTTTACGCGGATAACTCCGCTACAACAGCAGTGTCCAAACCCGTGCTAGATGCTATGTTGCCCTATCTGACAGAGCATTATGGCAACCCTTCCAGCGTCTATTCTAAGGGGCGCGAGGCTAAGACCGCGCTGGATGCCGCCCGCGAAAAGGTTGCCAAGGCTCTTGGCGCAAAGGTTGGCGAGATTTTCTTTACCTCATGCGGCACCGAATCGGATAATTGGGCAATTAAGGGTGCTGCCGCTGTCGGTGCCAAAAAGGGCAAAAAACACCTTATCACCACTAATTTTGAGCACCACGCAGTGCTTCATTCCTTCCATGCACTTGAGAAACAGGGCTTCGAAGTAACTTATCTGCCCGTAGACAACGAGGGGTTAATTTCAGCTGAGCAGGTCAAGGCAGCCATCCGGCCCGACACCGCGCTGGTCAGCATCATGTATGCCAATAACGAGATTGCCACCGTGCTGCCCATCCCCGAAATAGGCGCGGTTTGCCGTGCGGCCAAGGTTTTGTTCCATACCGATGCGGTGCAGGCAGTCGGCAATGTACCAATAGATGTCGTGGCTCAGAATATTGACATGCTTGCTCTTTCCGGACACAAAATTCATGCACCCAAGGGCGTCGGCGTGCTATATGTCAGATCTGGCGTCGTTATTGACACCTTTATGGACGGCGGCGCGCAGGAGCGCAATCACCGTGCCGGAACTGAGAACCTTGCCTCTATCGTAGGTCTTGGCACCGCTATTGAAATTGCTACGACCGATATAGAAGCCCGTAACGCCCGCCGGCAGGCCATGCGCGACCGGCTGATAGACGGCATTCAAAAAGAAATTTCTCGCTGCCGTCTGAACGGTAGCCGCGAGCATCGTCTGCCGGGCAGCCTGAACATCTCGTTCGAGGGAATTGAGGGCGAATCGATGCTGCTGATGCTCGATATGAAGGGTATTTGCGCCTCCTCCGGCTCGGCCTGCACCTCCGGCTCGCTCGACCCCAGCCATGTGTTGCTGGCAATTGGCCTGCCGCACGAAATTGCCCACGGTTCGCTGCGCCTCTCGCTGAGTGACGACACCACGGATGAGGATGTCGATTATATATTGGCGGAGCTTCCGCCCATTATCGCTCGCCTGCGCGCGATGTCCCCCGTATGGGAAAAGCTGATGGCGAAAGAAAATTAAACTTTCCAACAAATAAGGATGTGCAATAGATATGATGTATTCTGAAAAAGTGTTAGACCATTTTTCCAATCCGCGCAATGTGGGTGAGCTGCCTGACGCCAACGGTGTCGGCGAGGTCGGCAATGCCGTGTGTGGCGATATCATGAAAATGTATCTTAAAATTGACGAGGGCGTTATCAAGGACGTCAAGTTCAAGACTTTCGGCTGTGGTGCCGCTATTGCCACCAGCTCTATGGCCACCGAGTTGATCAAGGGCAAATCTGTTGACGAAGCACTTAAGCTTTCAAACAAGGCGGTTATCACTGCGCTTGATGGGTTGCCCCCTGTCAAGGTACACTGCTCCGTGTTGGCCGAGCAGGCAGTGCGTGCCGCGCTTGCAGATTATTACCGCAGACAGGGCGTTGATCCTGAGCCCATTGTGGGCAAAATTCTGGATGATCCGCATCATTGCGAAAACTGTGCTACCTGTGAAAACGGCTGAACCGGTCGTTAAACTGGCGCTTCTCATCTCAAAGGCCGATCCGCCCTCTCCATGTTACATGCATAGGGAAAACTTACAGAGCCGGCGCCAAAAGGCGTCGGCTTTTAGCATGTTAAAGAAGGCTTTATTCTTATTGGCTATAATTTACAGAACCGGTATCCACTTGTTATACCGGTTCTTTATTAGAGGAAAAAATCGGAGGTAATTATCCTTTCAAGCTGTAAAGGTTACTCTCAAAAAACATGGTCGCCAACGCTTATTCCTCATCCTGAAGCGCGTCGTAGCCCTCTTCGCCAGTTCTGACCTTAATGACATTCTCCACGTCATAGACAAAGATCTTGCCGTCTCCTACGTGGCCGGTATAAAGCGCCTTCTTTACAGTGGCGACAAGCACATCGGTTGGAATTTTGCTGATGACAATGTCAATTTGAATCTTAGGAAGGAGCTTCGCCTCAACCGGAACACCTCTGTACAGCTGCGGATAACCCTTTTGCATGCCGTAGCCGAGCACATTTGTCACGGTGATGCCAGTGATCCCGATGCTGTCAAGCGCTTTCTGCAAGCCACCAAACTTGTTCTGGTTGGTAATGATGGTCACCTTGGTCATTTTGGCGTTGAGATGCGCGGTATTCTGAACAGGAACCGCAACTTCCATAGGAACTGCCACTGCGGGCGCTGCAAAACCGGCGTCACCGTAATCCAGCATAGGAACAGTAATCATAAAGTCGGCATAGCTGCTGACCAAGCCATGCTCAGGCAGGTCAAGACCCTGAATTTCCTCTTCAGCCGATACGCGCAAACCGTTGACCTTTTTAATAATCTGGAAGATCAGCGTCATAGTAACAATAGTCCAGGTTGCAATGGCCGCAACGCCAATAATCTGAATGCCAAGTTGTGTAAATCCCCCGCCGTAGAACAGACCTTTAGCCGATGCGCCCGGAGCGGTATCAGTTGCAAACAGGCCAACCGACAGCGTACCCCATATACCGTTCGCGCCATGTACCGCCACAGCACCAACCGGGTCATCAACATGTAGCTTCATATCGATAAATTCAACGGATACAACAACAAGAAAACCAGCCACAGTGCCGATCATTAAAGCGCCTAATGCGTCAACGTTGGCACAAGGGGCGGTAATGGCAACCAATCCAGCCAGAGAGCCGTTCAAAGACATTGACACATCCGGCTTGCCGTTCTTGATCCATGTGTAACACATGGTTACGCAAGTCGCAATACCAGGCGCTAATGTGGTGGTCAGAAAGATAGAGCCGAGCTGCTCAACACTGGTAGCGGCAGCGCCGTTAAAGCCGTACCAACCGAACCAAAGAATAAACACGCCAAGCGCGCCCAGTGTAATAGAGTGACCGGGGATTGCACGGGAGACCTTTTTGCCGGTTGTTGAATCGGTCACATATTTGCCGATGCGGGGGCCAAGAATAGCTGCGCCGATAAAAGCCGTGATACCGCCGACCATATGTATAGCGGAGGAGCCCGCAAAGTCTATGTAGCCCATGTTGAAGAGCCAGCCCTGAGAGTTCCAAACCCAGCCAGCTTCAATTGGGTAGACCACAAGACTGATAACGCCGCTGTAAATGCAATAGGCAGAGAACTTAGTACGTTCCGCCATAGATCCAGAAACAATGGTTGCGGCTGTAGCACAAAACACCAGGTTGAAAACAAAGCTTGAGAAATTGAACTCAGCAAAATTGGATAAAATTTGAAAATCAGGAATGCCGATAACGCCAAAAAGATAATTTTCAGACATCATCAGACTGTACCCAAGAAGTACAAACACTACAGTACCAATACAAAAATCCATGAGGTTTTTCATGATAATATTACCGGCATTCTTGGCACGAGTAAATCCTGTTTCTACCATTGCGAAACCACCTTGCATAAAGAATACAAACGCTGCGCCGATCAGGAACCATATGGGAAATACCACTCCGTTTACAGCTT
>DATMYZ010000363.1:0-4022 GCA_035560675.1 Clostridia bacterium | reverse complement strand
CCTTGATTGAAGGTGATGATTTGAGCAAGGGAATTAAAAGACTCAAAAAGCTACTGTTTTCACGGGCGCTTATCGTCTCTGCGCTTGTGCTTGGGCAGGTCTTAATTCTGTTGCTGTTCATTCTTAGGCTTTCTCGCTACTTTGCTGCCATGTACGGCGTTTTCATGCTGATTTCAGCAATTGTAACGCTTGTGGTCGTTAATAAAGAGGTCAACCCCTCCTATAAACTGGCTTGGATTATCCCCATTATGATGTTCCCCCTTTTCGGCGGGTTGTTTTATCTTATTTTTGGTAACACACATTTAAGCAAGAGCCTATCCGCACGCATGCGCCGGATTGAAGAGCATATTAATCTTAGACAGGCGCAGACCGTTGAGGCCGATGCACTACTTCAAACACTACCGCAGTCGCTGCAAAGTCAGTCGCGATACATCTTTAATGCAGGGTACCCGGCCTACTGCGGCACTCAGACGCGCTACCTAACCCCGGGCGAGCACAAGTTTAAAGCGATGCTGGAAGCGCTGGAAAATGCTGAGCGTTATATTCTTCTGGAATATTTTATCATTGACGAGGGCGTCATGTGGGATAGCATTCTAGAGGTGCTGGAGCGCAAGGCCAGACAGGGCGTAGAGATCCGTGTGATCTATGACAGCTTTGGGTGCCTGTTGACGCTGCCCAATGACTATTTTGAGGTTCTGCGAAAAAAAGGCATTAACTGTGTGGAATTTAATCCATTGATTCCGGTGGTGACTATGTTGGTGAACAATCGCGACCACCGTAAAATTCTGGTTGTGGATGGACGCGTCGGATTTATGGGGGGCGTGAACATAGCCGACGAATATATCAACGCCATCGACCGGTTCGGGCACTGGAAGGACGCTGCCGTGCAGCTGACTGGCGAAGCAGTGTGGAGCCTGACGGCTATGTTCCTTATAATGTGGGATGCCGTCACCGGCGAGGATACGCGGCAAGAGCTGTACCGCGCTCCAGTGGAAGAGTCGGCAGCGCCTAACGGTATTGTTCAGCCCTATTCTGACACGCCCCTCGACGGTGAGCAGGTTGGCGAAATGGTTTATCTCAACATGATTAACCGCGCCACACAATATGTTTACATTTGCACACCCTATCTGATCGTTGACAACGAAACGGTAACGGCGCTGCTGCTGGCAGCCAAAAACGGGGTGGATGTCCGCATTATTACGCCCCGCAGGGGAGATAAATGGTATGTTCACATGGTTACCCGTGCCTATTATGCGCAGCTTGTGCGCGGCGGGGTCAAAATCTATGAGTATACACCTGGCTTTATTCACGCAAAAACTTTTGTGGCCGATGATGAGGTTGCCACGGTGGGTACCATTAATCTTGATTACCGTAGCTTTTATCTGCATTTTGAGTGCGGTGTGTGGATGGCGCAAACCGATGCGGTATGCGATATTCGGGCAGATTTTGTGAACACCCTTGCTCTGTGTGAGCTGATTGGCCCCAACAGCAAACAATTGAAGTTCGGCTGTGTACTCAGGCTGGTCAGTGCGGTTTTGCGACTGTTTTCACCCTTGATGTAATCATTATAAAGCCAAAGAATTGGCGTTAATAAAAGGAGGCATGCCTTATGAAAAGAAACCTGGGCACGGATAAGACCACGCGTTCCAATCAGTCTTCCGAGAAAATGCTAGCAATTTTAGAGCGCATGTCCGAGCAGGATGAACCAATACGTCTACAGGATATCTCACGTCTGGTGGGGATGAACGAAAGCACTGCGCTGCGCTATATCGCAACGCTGCAAAAGAGCGGTTATGTGGTGCAGGATGGTGACACTGGGCGGTATTCGCTTACCTATAAGATCTGCGCAGTGGCGGCTAATGTATCCAGCCGCAAAAATATCCGTAATATCTGTTCGCCCTATCTGCGCTCGATTGCGCATATTTTCTCAGAGTCGGCTAATGTTGCTGAAGAGCACAACATGATGGTCGTGTACATTGAGGCGATCAGTGGCCCGCGCCAACTTCTGATGACTACCCGCCGCGTTGGCAACGTCTCGCCCATGCACTGTACGGCGGTTGGTAAGCTATTGTTGCTCAATTACAGCCAGCAGCAGCTGCAGCAGTTTGTTGCCGCCAAGGGGCTGCCGTCGCTTACCGACAACACCATCACCGAACCCAGTCGCCTGTTTGTCGAGCTGGATAAGATTCGTGCACAGGGATATTCCTTTGACAATGAGGAGTATGAGCCGGGTGCGCGATGTGTAGCCGCGCCGATTTACGACTACACCGGCAATATCATTGCTGGTTTAAGCGTCAGCGGGCCGATCACCCGTATGACAGACGAACACATCTATGAAAAGCTGCCCTTTTTGCTCGATGCGGCACAGCAGATCTCGTTGCGTATGGGTTACGAAGGGCGTATGCTGCGGTGACGTTTGGCCAGCCCAAGAAAAAAGCGCCGCCCTGTTTTTGCGGTCACACGCCTACAGGGCGGATTATTTTGCTTAAAATTGAATTGAGAGGCAATAACCGCATAAAAAAATGACACTTTTGTGGTAGAATAACTGCATCAAAACTGTTTTGTATAGAATATTCAGCGCTTAACAGAGCAGTAGCCATGACGCCGTCGGGCGCTTTGCATTGTAACGGCATCAGGTGGCTGGAATGTAAAAAGGTGACAACTTGTTCGAATGCTTGGAGGAAACGGATGAAAAAGAAAGGCACGCTAAAGCTGACGGCACTGGTTCTGCTGCTCTCGCTTTCGGCATTAGGATTATTTTGGGCAACCACAAATTTGGATATACACCGCTTTATAAAAGGCTCAGCGTCTTCACAGTCGGCGCCGGTATCGGCTTCTGAAGCACCCGTACCCGCTCCTGAGGGTCAGTCGGAGCTTGGTTCTGAGTCTTCAAATCTGCACTTTATGGCGGCTGGTGACAATTTAATACATGACAATATTTATAAACAGGCGGCCGAGCGCACGAACGGTGGCGGATTCGATTTTGACCCGCCTTATCAGTATGTTGCTGGGCTGTTTGGAGACGCCGATATCGCTTTTGTCAATCAAGAGACCATCATAGCCGAGAGTGTTTACCCGCTTTCAGGTTATCCGATGTTTAATTCGCCTGAGGCGGTGGGCAATAAAATAGTGGATATGGGTTTTAATGTGGTGTGCATGGCCAATAATCACATGTTTGACATGGGCGAAGCCGGACTTTTAGCTGCGATGGACTTTTGGGGCTCTAAGCAAGGGGTATTATCAATAGGGGCTTGGCGCAACGAAGAGGCTATGCATCGGCCGCTAACGATTGAGAAAAACGGTATTACCATCGGTTTTGTCCCTGTTACAGAGCATACAAACGGGTTGAAGCTGCCTGCCCAGACGCCATTGCGCTTTATTCGCTCGGACGAATACGACCTGATGAAACAGCAAGTGGAACTGGCGAAGGCTAACAGCGATTTTGTTGTGGTGTCTATCCACTGGGGAACCGAAAACAGTAATAATACCAATGATAACCAGCTTGAGCTGGCGCAGATGTTTGCCGACTGGGGTGTCGATCTGGTGCTGGGTCATCACTCTCACACGCTTCAGCCGATGGAGTGGCGCACCGGGCGGGAAGGCAACCGCACGCTGGTGGCCTATTCGCTGGGCAATTTCATCTCCAGCATGTTAGACCCACAGAATATGTTGGGTGGCGTTCTTGACCTTGATATTGAAAAAGATGCTACAACGGGCGAAACGTCTATCACTCGGGCCAAGATGATACCGGTTGTCACGCAATTTGACACTACCGCGCGAAAGGACGTGCGCATTTACCCCTTTGCCGATTACACCGATGAGCTGGTTAGTAAGCATGGCATGAAGCAGTGGCACGGTCAATATTCGCTCTCTTATCTGCGCGGCATTATCGAAAAGAATATTCCGTCAGAGTTTTTAAATGACGACGTATTAAGAAAGAACAGCTAAGAACTGCTGTTTATAACATCAAAAACATTGCCTATTTTTCATCGAAGTGACTTTTTTACACCGAATAATTCATC
>DATMYZ010000362.1:0-2070 GCA_035560675.1 Clostridia bacterium | reverse complement strand
TTCCATTTGTGCAAGTTGAACCATTTATTCTTTCATATTCGATAAACAACCGACAACTTGCAACGACGCTTGTTTTATACACCTTAAACGTCTTTACTCGCTGTGTATACCAAACCATCGAATAGTATTGACTGACATAATATACGATTAACCTGACTGAGTCAATAGAATTGATTCATGACTTTGCTAGTAGTAAACGTATAAGAATTTCGATATTCTTTAATAAAGCTGATAAAACAGTATCATTTCTCAAGATGTTAGGAAGAGTAGGCATGCTGGCCGCACAGGATAGCCGTAATATTAAATAGGCAAGTTGAATTTACCCTTTCTGGCTATTTATGCAACTCAGCATGCGCAACTTTCCATATAAAGATAGAAGATTTATTGAGCTAAGCTGTTAAATCAAAGAAGTAAATTGCAATATTCGTTGCAACCCCTCTGCAATATCTTCATCTGAGGCCGCATAAGAAATTCGGATATAATCACCGCAGGAATCCCCTAGTCCGATGGCTGGTACCGTGGCGACAAAATACTCTTCCAACAGTCTTTTGGCAAAGACCATACCGTTAAGGCCGGTGGCAGAAACATCTACCATCACATAAAACGCGCCCTTTGGAGTAACGCAGCCAAGCTTTGGAATGGCTGACAAACCATCTAAAATGGCTGTGCGCCGCCTTGCAAAAGTCTTAATCATGTTTTCTACCGCCGCGGTAGTTTCAACTAGCTCCAGCGAATCCGCAAGGCCCTGCTGAATAAAGGTCGGCGAACAGGTGGTGGAATACTGATGCATTTTTAATAGCGGTGTAATCAACCTTTTATCAGCTGCAAGGAAGCCTAATCGCCAGCCGGTCATGGCATAGGTTTTTGAAAAACCGTTGATGATAACAGTGCGCTCCTTCATGCCAGGCAGAGCTGCCATAGAGGTGAATTGGGCATCGTCATAAACAAGCCTGCTGTACATTTCGTCCGCTATTACAAGCAGGTTATGTTTGATGGCCAGTGCCGCCAGCTTTTCAAGCGTACCTCGGTCATAAACTGCACCAGTGGGATTATTGGGGTTATTGATCACAATAACCTTAGTCCGCTTGGTGATGGCCTGCTCCAGCGCATTCGCGTCGGGGCAAAATCCGTCTTCGGGCTTTAATGGAATATCAATAAATACGCCGCCCGCATATTTTATTAAGTTTTTATAGCTGACAAAGGCGGGTGTAAATACGATAACCTCATCACCATCTTCAATAAATGCCAGTAGGGCATTATTAATCGCCTCTGCCCCGCTGGAAGTAACAATGATTTCGCTCTCAGGCGCATAGGAGACGCCCGTTTCATTGCGCAGCTTACACGCAATAATTTCACGAAGCTTGGGCGTGCCGCGGTTTGAGCCGTAGTGCGAATAGTTGTTGTTGATGGCAGCGATGGTCGCCTGTTTGATTGGCTCTGGCGTGTTAAAATCGGGCTCGCCCGCACTGAATGGGATTACGCGGCGGCCCTCGGCGCGAAGCTCAGCCGCACGGTCGAGAATAGCGCGGATTGGCGAGGCGGCCATCCGCTGAACACGGGAGGATCCAGTAGAAAAATCAAATTCTGGTTTCATCAATATACCTCATTTCTGCATTTGCCCGTCTGCTCATATTCCTTAAGGTTATCAAGTGTCACGCGAATCATACTTTCAATCGCAATATCGGTATAAAAGGCGGTATGCGCGGTAAAAAAGGCATTTTTGCAACCGAGCAGCGCACGGAAGATCGCGTCTACCGCATCCAAACCAACATTTTTGCGCAAAAACGCCGCTTCATTTTCGTAGACATCAAAGCCGTAGCCTGCCATCTTGCCTTTTAGTAAAGCTTCCAGCACTGCTTGGGCATCCACCAGACCGCCTCGGGCGGTGTTGACAAGAAAGACGCCATCTTTCATTTTCGCGATGCTTTCGCTGTCGATCATATGGTAGTTTTGTGCTTTGAGCGGGCAGTGCAGAAAAATGATATCCGATTGACCCAAAAGTGCATCAGTGGTAACCGATTCACTATATTTTTCTGCCTCTGTGCTCGGGTGGGTTCCATAAGATAATAC
>DATMYZ010000361.1:0-3192 GCA_035560675.1 Clostridia bacterium | reverse complement strand
TATTTAAACAGCGTATTTTATTCCCTTCTTTTGATGTCGTTTCAACACTGCATAATCTTTCATCACATTTACAATTTTTCTTGTTATTTCTATGCCTGTCCCTTATAATGGTACGCAGAATAAAAAGGGGGAATCTTTGTGGTTATTTCCGCAGCGGTATTGCAAGAAGTGGACAGCTATCTTGCCGCACATAATAAAGAAATGGTAGAGGATCTTTGCCGTCTGATAGAAGTTGAAAGCATCACCCAGCCTAACAGCTCTGAAGAGACCCCCTATGGCAAGGGTTGCCTTGAATCGCTTCAGGTTATGGGGCTTCTTTGCGCCAAAAAAGGGCTGTCACTACAAAACCACGAAAACCGCTGCGCCAGCCTGCGATGGGGGCAGGGTCGCGAGGAGCTGGGAATTTTCACCCATCTCGACGTTGTACCCGCAGGTACTGGGTGGACCGGCGATGCCTTTATCCCAGTGGTTTATAATGGCTTTGTCCGGGGGCGTGGCTCGATTGACAACAAGGGATCGGCCATTGTGGGGCTGTATGCACTTGACTGTGTTCGAAGCCTAAAGCTGCCGATGAAGCATGCTGTGCGCCTCTTTTATGGCTGCAACGAGGAAGACATGATGACTGACATTGAGTACTACGGCAAAACGGTGGGCTGGCCTAAGTTTACGCTGGTGCCGGATAGCATGTTTCCTGCCGCTTTCGCCGAAAAGGGCATTTTTGCTGGAAGTGTGGCTTCCGGGCCGATTGCGAACGAGATTCTCTCGCTCAAGGCTGGAACTGCTACCAACACTGTCGCCTCTGAGTGCGAGATTTTGCTGGCTAAAAGGCATTATGATGTACTTAAACCTTTAGCTAACAATAGAATTACCGTTACCTGTGATGGTGGATACACGAAGCTGAATGCCGTCGGTTTGTCGGCCCATGCATCAATGCCCGAACAGTCACTTAGCGCTATTGGATTAGCATTTGACGCGCTTCTGCGCTGCGATATTCTGTATGATAAAGAGAAAACTCTCGTCGCCTTCTGGCGCGATACCCTTCTGGATGTGACCGGCAAAACGCTGGGCATTGCACTTGACACCGGTGAATACGGTCATCTGACCATCATCGGCGGATTGGCCACACGCACCGATGATGGTCGCTTTGTTTTCGGCTTTAATTGCCGCTACCCTGCCAAGGACAGCTGTAATCGCATTGAGCCGTTGATGCGCGCCGCTTGCGCCGCTCATGGCCTGGACTTGATGGTAGAGGAAGGGGTTGATGGCTTTTGTCTGTCAAGCGATCACCCAGTCGTCACTGCCATGACGGCCATTGCTAACGAATTGACCGGAGAGATGCGCACTCCGTTTTTGATGAAAGGCGCCACCTATTGTCGCGTCATTCCAAACGCCATACCTTTTGGCCCCGAGATGGATAACAGTGCCCCGGCTTTCCCTGTGGGGCGTGGCGGTATCCACCAGCCCGATGAATCTTTCTCAATCAAAGAGATGCTCAACGCGACCAAAATTTATGTTGCTGCGCTGCTAGAACTGGATGCCATGCTGTGAATATTGAATAGGCGGCAAAGGCCGTTAAAAAGCTGGGACGAAGCCGCGTGTTGAACCTGAGGCTTTTTAATAATGTGCTTAATACCCTAAATACGTGCATTATTTAAATCTATCGCGAACATTTTCAACATGGGTCTGGCGATACTGTTGAAAATCATCCGCTCGCCGCTTTTACCACCCTCAAAGCTGCACGGTCTTTGTCGCAATCTTCTGGCAAAACGCGCGGTCGTGCTCGACAAATAAAATAGTCGAGCTACAGGTTTTTAACAGCGCCTCAATCTGCATGCGGGAATAGACGTCAATAAAGTTAAGTGGTTCATCCCAGATATATAGGTGCGCCTGCTCGCAGAGACTTCTGGCAATCAACACCTTCTTTTTCTGTCCAGCACTAAAATCGCACATATCCTTTTCAAACTGTGCACGGGAAAAATTCAGTTTGCGCAAAATCGCCTTGAAGAGACTTTCATCTATCTCCTGCTGGCGGGCATAGTCCGAAAGATTGCCCGAGAGGGCAGAGGCATCCTGTGCGACATAAGAAATTTTCAGTCCGCTGCCCCGAATAACATTACCCAGGCAGGGAATATCTGCACCGAGAATCAGTTTAAGCAGACTAGATTTTCCTGAGCCGTTTGGCCCGCACAGGGCGATTCTATCTCCTCGCTCAACTGAAAAGTTGACATTTTGGCAAACCGCACGGCCGCCATAACGGATAGATACTTTTTCAAGCTGAAGCAGCGTTCCGCTCCGATAATCAATGGGGTGAATTTTTAAGGTCTCGGCGGTTTCAATATTTTTCAGCAGTTTCGATTTTTCTTCAATAGATGTCTGCTGCCGGTTCTCAAGCGATTTAGAGCGCCGCATCATCTTCTCGGCTTTGTGTCCAATATAGCCCCTATCGGGCCGCAGGCCGGAGTTTCTGGTGGCGTATTTGGTTTCCTCTGCCTTGTTTGACCACGACGATGTCTGCCGCGCCGCCTGTTCCAAGAGCTTAATATCCTTTTTAAGCTTATCATTTTCCGCCTGTTCAAAGCTGTCCTGTCTGGCCTTGTTCTGCCACCAGGATGTAAAATTGCCTTTTTGGATGTCTATATTATTTTTATTCACCGACATAATATGATCAATGCAACTGTCTAGAAGCGTTCGGTCGTGCGAGACGAGGATAAATCCGCTCTTCTGCCGCAAATAATCGCCCACTGCCGCCCTTGCTTCCATATCCAGATGGTTGGTTGGCTCATCTATCAGCAAAAAGCGGTTGTGTTTTAAAAACAGCGCCACTAACAGCACCTTCGTCTGTTCACCATTTGAAAGCGTCTCAAACGGCCGGTACAGCAAATCGTCGTTGGTTTTAAGCAAATTTAATTCCCGAATAATTTCCCACTGCTGGACATCGGGCAGCATAGCGGTGATAATATCCAATGTCAAACGCTGCTTTTCGGCGACCTCATAAGGGAAATATTCAAATACCACGTCAGCCCAAATAGTTCCCGAAAAAGCATATTCGCCCATCAGTAACTTTAAAAATGTGGTTTTTCCGCGACCGTTCCGACCGGTTAACCCCAGTCGCCAATCGGTCTCGAGCATTAAACTAACATTTTCAAAAACAAGATCATGACTACCTTCATAAGCGAAGGTTATATTCTTAAC
>DATMYZ010000360.1:0-16376 GCA_035560675.1 Clostridia bacterium | reverse complement strand
ATACTATGCAGGAAAAGCGGTCGTATCTTTATCACATTTTTTTTAGAATCTGCCGGCATTTTACGCAGGTGCGTCGCGATAACGGGTTGAAGCCGGGGGAGTTCAGCGTGCTCTGGACCATTGAGCAGGCGGAAAGTCAGGCGCTGCATCCTGCTGAAATCAGTCAACGAATGGGCATCACCCGTCCTTCACTGACTCCAATTCTGAGAGATCTGGAAGCACAGGGACTAGTGCAGTGCCGTATCGATTCGCATGACGGACGCAGATATTTAGTCGAGATTACCGATAAATGTCGTGAATTCAGAATAAAGCAGATTAATCGCCATAAGCTGTTGTTTGACCAGCTTATAGGCAATTTAGATCAGCAGGAGCTCGAAGATCTTTTGCGTATTCTGCACAAGCTTGAGGCAAACCTGCAAAAAGAAGGCGATAGCAGTGGAGATACGTTTTATGAGTAATATTCTTTCACACCTGAAGTCATTTTATCTTGAATGTACCTATGCCGTCGTAGCGATGGTGCTGGCAGCACTCACCGAGCTGGGTCTGCCCTTTTTGCTGGCCGACCTGATCAACCAAGGTCTTTATTACAACGATACTGCCCTGGTGCTTCGGCTGGGTGGCTTAATGCTGCTGCTGGCCATTGCCAGCGTGTGCAGTACCCTGTTAAACAGCTACTTTAGCGCTAAAATTTCAGCCGGTGTCAGCCGGTCTCTTCGTCGGCAGATCTTTGAAAAGATTGAGAGTTTTTCGTTGTCGGAGACCGATCAATTCGGTACAGCCTCGCTGATTACGCGCTCGACTAACGACGTCACACAGGTGCAAAACTATATTTACGTCCTGCTGCGGCTGGTTTTGCGCGCACCGATTATGATTTTAGGTGGCGTGACACTGGCTTATTTAAAAAGCCCTACCCTTTCTCTAATTTTGCTATTCATGCTGCCGGTTCTTTTTTTGATGGTGACCGGCATTGCACGACGGGGCATGCCCCTTTCTACCATGATGCAGCAAAAGTTGGATTATGTGACACTGGTCATGCGTGAAAAACTGACTGGCGTCAGGGTTATCCGTGCCTTTGACAACGAGGACTATGAAACACAGCGCTTTGATAAGGCAAGCCGCGAATTAACCGAAGCCTCGATCAAAATGAACCAGACGATGGCACTGCTGTTCCCTGCGGCCAATGTGGTTATGGCTGCGGCCACGGTGGCAATTGTCTGGTTTGGGGCTATTAAGGCGGTGCAGGGCGCCATTCTGGTCGGCGACATCATGGCAATGGTACAGTATGTCACTCAGATTCTCATGTCTATCATGATGATTTCGATGGTCTTTGTCATGCTACCGCGTGCCATGTCATCGGTGAAGCGCATAGCGGAGGTGCTCGATGCGAAGGCACACATTACCGACCCGGCCCGATGTCAGACGGTGGCGGGCGGGGGGCTGCTTACTTTTGAAGACGTCAGCTTCCGTTATCCCGGCGCGCAGGATGCGGCATTGTCGCACATTAGTTTTACCGCTTCTTCCGGGCAGACGACAGCGATTATTGGTAGTACCGGCAGCGGTAAAAGCACGCTGCTAAAGTTGGTAGAGCGCTTTTATGACGTTACCGAAGGACGCGTTTGTGTCGACGGGGTAGATGTCAGAGATTATGCCCAACAGGATTTGCGCCAAAGGCTTGGCTATGTGCCACAAAAGGCAGTGCTGTTTTCAGGCAATATTGCAGATAATCTGCGCTTTGGATGTCCAGAGGCTGACGATGAAATGCTGTCGGCGGCGGTCGGAACTGCTCAGGCACGCGAATTTGTCAACGAGCGCACGGAGGGTTATCAGGCGCAGATATCTCAGGGGGGCACCAATCTTTCAGGCGGGCAGAAACAACGGCTTGCCATCGCCAGAGCCATTGTGCGCAGACCCGATATCTATCTTTTTGACGACAGCTTTTCAGCGCTGGATTTTGAAACCGACGCAAAGCTTCGCGCCGCGTTGCAAAAGAATATGCGCGACGCCACAGTGCTGATTGTGGCGTCGCGCGTTTCTACCGTGATGAATGCCGACCAAATTCTCGTGCTGGACGCTGGTGAACAAGTGGGGCTTGGTACTCATAAGGCACTGTTTAAAAGCTGTGCTGTCTACCGCGAGATTGTGAAATCGCAGCTTTCGGCGGAGGAAATTGACGATGAGTGAGACGAACAACAAAAACCAGAAGCTGTTTGTGGGCGGTCGGCATAGTCCCGGCAGAGCTATGATGTCTACAGCACACGCCAAAAATTTTAGGGGTAGCTTTATGCGGTTGGCTGGCTTTTTAAAGCCTTATTCGGTGTCGCTTATAGTTGTGCTGCTGCTCAACGTGTTATCCACGGCTGTCAGTGCGCTGGTGCCAAAGGCGCTTTCCGGCGCGGTCAACGAGATTGCCAGAGGTACCCAGGCTGTACTGGCCGGTGCGGGAGAAGGCGTTTCTATGGCGCTGGTTGGGCGCGTTCTGGCATTAATAGCGGCGATGTATCTTATTTCGTCTGCAGCAAGTTACGCCGTACAGTATATTCTCTCGGGGTTGACCCAACGGGCCATGTATGACCTGCGCAAACGGGCGGACGAAAAACTTTCGCGCCTGCCTCTGTCTTATTTTGATAAGAATCCCTTTGGCGAGACGCTATCGCGCGTCACCAACGATATCGATACCATTGCAAACTCGCTTCAACAAAGCTTAAATCAGGCGCTTAACTCGCTGCTAAGCATCATTATGATATTTGCTGTCATGCTGACCATTAGCCCGTGGCTTACGCTGGCCGGGCTGGGCGCCATGCCACTGGGGCTTATTCTGTCAGCGTGGTTGATCAAATACTCCCAAAAGTTTTTTAAAGGCCAGCAAAAGTCGTTGGGAGAGCTAAACGGTTATATTGAAGAGACCTATAACGGGCATGAGGTCATTAAGGCATTTGGTAGTGAGAAAGCGGCGCAGCAGCATTTTGCGCAGCTCAATGACACGCTGTACGATTACGCGTGGAAGGCGCAGTTTTGTTCCGGCATCATGATGCCCATTATTATTTTCATCACCAACCTTGGCTATGTGGTTGTGGCAATTGCTGGCGGTTATATGATCACCACAGGCAAGCTGCTGGTGGGCGATATTCAGGCGATGATACAGTATATTCGTCAGTTCTCGCACCCTGTTTCAATGGTGGCGAACATCGCGAATATTTTACAGTCAGCGGTGGCCGCGGCCGAGCGTGTGTTCGAACTGCTCGATGAGTCCGAAGAAACGCCCGATCCCGCGCAGCCCAAGGAAATTGTTAACGCCAAAGGCGAGGTGCGTGTCGAAAATCTCAGCTTTGGTTATGGCACGGAGCCGGTGCTGAAAAACATTTCAGCATGGGCAAAAAACGGTCAGCGAGTGGCTATCGTGGGGCCGACCGGCTCAGGCAAAACGACATTAGTAAATCTCCTGATGCGCTTCTATGAGCCGCAGAAAGGCGATATCACCATTGACGGTGTCAACATCCGGGATATGACTCGCGCTGAACTACGCAGTCATTTTGGTATGGTGCTGCAGGATACCTGGCTTTTCAAGGGCAGCATCATGGAAAACATCCGCTATGGTCGACTGGACGCAACTGACGACGAGGTAATTGCCGCCGCAAAGGCTGCTTGTGCACATCGATTTATCCGTCAGCTGCCGGACGGTTACGGCTTTGAACTGGGCGAAGATGCCACCAATATCTCGCAGGGGCAGCGTCAGCTTCTTACCATTGCGCGGGCGCTGCTGGCTGACCCGGATATTCTGATCCTTGACGAGGCGACCAGTTCGGTGGATACCCGGACCGAGCAGCTGATTCAAAACGCCATGACAACGCTGATGCAGGGGCGCACCTCGTTTGTGATAGCACACCGCCTTTCAACCATAAAGGATGCCGATGCGATTGTCGTCATCAAGGATGGCGAAATTATTGAGCGTGGCAACCACGAGGCGTTGCTTGCTGCGGGCGGATTCTACAAAAACCTGTATCAAAGTCAGTTTGCGCATTAGAATAAATGGGCCTACGCCGAATACGATTTCATCCGTCGTAGGCCGTTGTTTATTGAAAGTATAGCTTTTTATAGCACAGCAAAAATTATAGCGGGTATTGAAATGACCATTCATTTCAATACCCGCTATAAAACGTCTTAAACTATCAGCGCAAACGAGAAATCGGCTGATATCGCCAGTTCTCCGTTGACAGTGCCTTTTCCGCTGATAAAGTAGAATGGGTTCTTTTGTTTGGTGATTTCGCAAGAGATTTCGATTGTATCACCAGGGAGTACCTTGCGGCGGAATTTGACCTTATCCAGGCCGGTGTAGTACGGCGTCTTGCCCACGGCATCCTGCGCGAACAACACGCAGCAGGTTTGTGCCATAATCTCGCATAGTACAACGCCCGGTACGACTGGATTCCCCGGGAAATGTCCCTGTAAAAACCACTCATCGCCCCGCACGGTGTAGCGCCCTACGGCGCGCTGATGCTCGTCACACTCGGCTTCGTCCACCAGCAACATCGGTTCACGATGGGGCAGTAGTTCTTTGATTTTTTCACGGTTCATGGTGCTCATTCCTCAACCTTTCGGAAAGCCAGACACGCATTGTGTCCGCCAAAGCCCAGCGAGGTAGAAACCGCCAACGTGACATCAGCCTTACGTGCCGTGTTAGGGACGTAATCGAGGTCACATTCAGGGTCGGGTTCACTGTAGCCGATGGTGGGCGGAACAAGCCCGTTGCGCAACGCCAGTACAGCCGCAATGGCTTCAATTGCGCCCGCAGCGCCGAGCATGTGCCCGGTCATGGATTTGGTTGAACTGATGGCGGCTTTTTTAGCCGCGTCCTCGCCCAGCGCAAGCTTGATGGCGAGTGTTTCGCTCTTATCATTCAAGGGCGTGCTGGTTCCATGCGCGTTTATATAGACGCAGTCGGCACCATTTATCTGTGCCTGTGTAATTGCGACCTTAATGGCGCGGCTGGCTCCCTTGGCATCAGGATCGGGCGCCGTGACGTGATGTGCATCACAGGTGTGGCCGTAACCGCAGACCTCGGCGTATATTTTAGCCCCTCTGGCCTTGGCGTGCTCGTATTCCTCAAGGATGAGTGCACCTGCGCCCTCACCCATGACAAAGCCGTCGCGGTATTTGTCAAACGGTCGGCAGGCAGTCGAAGGGTCTTCGTTCATGGTCAACGCCATGCAGTTCGTAAAGCCCGCCACCGCAAGCGGTGTAATAGAAGCCTCGGTGCCTCCTGCGATAATAGCATCCGCATAGCCATCTGCAATGGCGCGAAATGCCTCTCCGATGGCGTTGCTGCCGGTGGCGCACGCCGTGACGATCGGCAGGCAGGGGCCCTGCGCATTAAAGCGGATGGCAACGTTGCCCGCAGCTAAATTGGAGATCATCATAGGGATCAGCATAGCGGAAACACGTCCCGGGCCGCTTTTCAGCAACCTTTCTTGCTCACGCACCATCGTGGTCAGGCCACCGATACCGGATCCAAAATAGACGCCAAAGCGCTCAGGATCACAGACTAGTTTGCTATCGTCCATCGCCTGCTGAGCGGCTGCTATAGCATACTGCGAAAAAAGATCCAGTCGCTTAGCGGCCATTTTATCCACATAGGGTGTGATGTCGAAATCCTTGACCTCGGCGGCTACCTTGACTTTGTAGTCCGCGGTGTCGAAGTGGGTAATGTAACCAATTCCACTTACACCGGCGGTCATATTCTGCCAAAAGGTTTCAACGTCGTTGCCCACTGGGGTGATTGCGCCAAGTCCGGTGATAACAACTCGTTTCATAAAATTCCTCCTTTTACGCGCCAGCCGAGGCGGCAGCGATAAATTCTTTGTGCAGCGTTTCGATCAGACGGTGCACCGTGGTAATGCTATCTATCTTATAGCCGTTAGCACCGATAAAGGCAAAGCCCTGTTCAAGCCTGCCCTTACAGGCCGAGAGCAGTGCCGCTGAAATGCAGTAGGGGGCAGTATCTACCGTACAGGAAGAAATACAGTGCCACGGGCAACTTTTTGGGCAGGTTTCATTCCCCTGCGCCCGCTTTAAAAAATCATTTTTTATAGCGCGTCCAGGTAGACCTACGGGGCTTTTGATAATGATGATGTCCTCTTTTTGACAGTTGACATAAGCTTGTTTGAAAGCGGGAGAGGCGTCGCATTCCTCAGTGGCGACAAAGCGCGTTGCCATTTGTACGGCGGCCGCACCGCGCGAGAGAATATCGTGGATATCCGCACCACAGAAGATGCCGCCTCCTGCAATGAGCGGAATAGCGCGCCCAGCTTTTTGCTCCAGCACATCAAGCGCGGCGCGAAGTTGCGGAATCAACGTTTCCAGTTTAAAAGACGGGTCGTCAATCTGTTCTTCTGAAAAACCGAGGTGCCCGCCAGCCAACGGGCCTTCGAGTACAAATGCGTCGGGCACACGGGCATATTTCTGTTCCCACCAACGCGAAATCATTTTAACCGCCTTAGCGGAGGAAACGATGGGCACCAGCGCGATATCCGAAGGGGAGAACTTCGGCAGATCAAGCGGCAGCCCCGCGCCTGAGAAAATGACGTCTATCCCAGCTTCGGCAGAGGTTTTGACCATTTGTGCAAAGTCGGTCATGACGTTCATGATATTGATGCCCAGTAGCCCGGTATTTTCGCCACCCATTCTGGCGCGTGCATCAGCGATTTCTTCAGAAAGACCGTCGCTTACGGCGCGTTCGCGGTTGCGTTCGGTGGGTTTGCGCAACATGGCGATGCCCGCCGCCGAAAGTACGCCCACACCGCCTTCATTTGCCACGGCGGAAGCGAGGCCAGCCATTGAAATGCCCACCCCCATGCCGCCCTGAACGATGGGAATGGGGGCGGTATATTTGCCCAAGGTGAGCTGGTGATTATTAAAGTTAAACATATTGTTGTTTTACCTCGTTTTACAGCCGTCAACAGCGGATAGGGCGCGGGCAGTTACATGCACATGCCGCCGTCGATGCGGATGACCTCGCCGGTGATATAGGCCGCACCTGCGCTGCAAAGATATACAGCAAGTGAAGCGACTTCCTCAGGCGTTCCCATGCGATTCATCGGCACGTTTTCTAATGAGGCCGCCAGCACCTTTTCAGACAATGCGGCGGTCATATCGGTTTCAATAAAGCCGGGGGCAATGGCATTGCAGGTGACACCCCTGCCAGCCAGCTCGCGCGCAACCGACTTGGTCAGCCCGATCATACCCGCCTTAGCGGCGGAATAATTGGCTTGACCGGCATTGCCACACAACCCTGAGACCGAGGCGATATTGATGATGCGGCCTGTGCGGCGCTTCATCATGGCAGCAGCGCATTGGCGAGTCATCAGAAATGCGCCCTTGAGGTTAGTCGCAATGACGGCGTCGAAGTCTTCATCCTTCATGCGCATGACCAGCCCGTCACGGGTGATGCCGGCGCAGTTAACAAGAATATCGATTTGTCCCCACATTTTAAGCAGAGTGTCGACGGCAGCTTTAGTCTCTTCGCTGCTTGAAACGTCGCAGCGCACGGCGGCCATTTCGTGACCTTCGCGCTTTGCTGCTTCAACGGTATCTTGTGCGGCGGCTTGGTTACCCGCATACAAAATTGACACCTTGGCGTTTTGTGCAGCCAGTGACAACGCGATGGCGCGGCCGATGCCGCGTGAACCTCCTGTAACGATGGCGGTTTTATCTTTAAGCATGGTATTATTCTCCTCTCAGCACCGCCAATGCGGCGGCAAGAGATTCGGCATCTTGAACATTGACAATGGTGGTGTTCGGTAGCGTTTTCTTGACAAAGCCCGACAGGGTTTTGCCCGCGCCGACCTCGACAAAGGTATCGTAACCGTCTGCGGCCATGTTTTCGAGCGTTTTCTGCCAGTAAACGGGGCGGATCAACTGCTCCGACAACAGCTGCTTGTCTGGTGTGGGATAAGGTGCTGCGGTGGAGTTGGCATACACCGGAACCACGGGCTGCGCAAAAGCATAATGCTTCAGCGCCTTTTGGAGGCCCTCATAAGCAGACTGCATGAAAGGGGAGTGAAATCCACCGCTTACCGGCAGAGCTAACGCCCGACCGCCCGCTTGCTTCACGGCAGCGATCAGTTCATCTGAACGGTCACGCAGCGTTGCCGCCACGATCTGACCGGGGCAGTTAAAGTTAATGGGGTAGCTGTCGCCTACCTGTTTGCAGACTTTTTCAACTTTTTCAGGGGCGAGTTTTAAAATGGCGACCATACCGCTGCGGCTGGCCTCTGAGGCTTCGTGCATCAGCGCGGCGCGCTCACACACCAGTTCAAAGCCTTTTTCGGCAGAGAAGCTACCTGTAAAGGTGAGTGCTGCGACCTCGCCGAGTGAGAAGCCCGCCACGCCGTCAGGTGTGATACCCGCTTCTTTAAGCGCTTCTGCGGCGGCGAGATCGACGCAGAACAGGCAGGGCTGGGTGTTTAAGGTAACGGATAATTCCTCGGCACTGCCCTCAAAGCACTGCTTGGAGGTTGCCGGACGAATGGGATCGGCCATCTCAAGTACGCGGCGGGCGGCGGGGCTAACTTCATAAAGCGACTGGCCCATGCCGGTATACTGTGCGCCCTGTCCTGCGAATAAAAAGGCTATTTTACCCATTGGTAGCCACCTTTCAGCAGGGACTCGGCTTCGCTCATCATTTCGGTGATGATATCGGCGCAGCTCTGCTCTTTTTTCATCATACCGGCGATTTGACCGGCCATGAAGGTGCCGCCTTCAAGGTCGCCCTCTTGTACGGCACGGCGCAACGCGCCGACACCCTTGGCTTCGAGCGCTTCGACCGAGATTGATCCATCGGCTTCCAGCTTCATAATCTCGCGGGAGAACGGGGTCTTCAGACAACGTACCGGATGCCCCAGACGCTTGCCGGTGGCGACGGTGTCGATGTCCTTGGCTTTGAGTATGCGCTCTTTGTAGACAGGGTGTACGTTGCACTCATAGGCGGTCAAAAAGCGCGTGCCAACCTGAACGCCAATCGCGCCCAACATCAGCGCGGCGGCAACGCCGCGCCCGTCACCAATACCGCCTGCGGCGATGACCGGAATATTAACGGCGTCGCAAACCTGCGGCACAATGGCCATGGTGGTCAACTCTCCGATATGCCCGCCCGATTCGCAGCCCTCTGCAATGACGGCTGTCGCGCCGCTGCGCTCTGCCAGCTTGGCGAATGCAACTGAGGCGACAACGGGTAGCACGGCAATGCCGGCTTCACGCCATATTGGCATATATTTGGCCGGGGTGCCAGCGCCGGTGGTTACAACCTTGACGTTTTCTTCAATGACTACCCGCGCCACCTGATCGGCAAACGGGCTCATGAGCATAATGTTGACGCCAAAAGGCTTGCCGGTGAGCGTTTTAGCTTTTCTAATTTGAGTTCTCAGCCACTCGGCGTCGGCGTTCATGGCCGAAATCAGCCCCAGCCCGCCCGCATTTGAAACGGCAGCGGCCAGTTTGGCGTCGGCAATCCATGCCATGCCACCCTGAATAATGGGCGCATCAATGCCAAGCAGCTCACAAAGCGGCGTATTTACCATAATCTTACGCCTTCAGAGACTCGATGTAAGCGATCAGACTCTTGACATCGACGAGGCCCTCGTTCATTTCAAGTTCAAGGTCAAAAACCTCTTCAAGGTTCATGACAATTTCAACGATGTCGAGAGAATCAAACCCAAGCTCTTCGAAAGTGGTTTCAACCGTAATTTCAGAGGGGTCGATTTCCTTATAGTCTGCCAGTACCTTAACGACCTTTTCGTAATTCTCGTTCATGTTCATATTCTCCTTTTGTAGATAAAAATTATTTTAGTTTTATGTTAAACGCGCGGACTTTAAGCGCGATGAACAGCCTTTATTATTCGATATCCCAGCGCAGCACAGCCGAGGCGCTTGTTAACCCTGCACCAAAGGCACACATGGCCAGCAAGTCGCCCTTTTTGAGCTTTCCGGCTTCGTTAAGCTCGTCGAGCAGCAGCGGAATGCAGGCGGCGGAAGTGTTGCCATAGCGTCCAATATTAATGCAGAAACGCTCGGGTGCGATGCCCAGTTTAGACTTGGCAAAGTCGATGATGCGCAGATTGGCTTGATGCGGCAACACCCATGTGATCTCAGATTCTTGAAGTCCCGCGCCGGCAATAGTGTTGCGCAGACCGTTGCACATGGCGTTAACCGCAAATTTGAACACGCCCTGCCCGTTCATTGAGACATAAGGCTCAGAATCATCTGGAATGCGGTCGGGAAGATTGCCCTTGACGTTGGGCACGTTGAGCACCTCAGCATCGCCCTTGGCGGCCAGCGACAGCGAACGCAGTCCGTCACCTTCGCCCAACACCACCGCACCCGCACCATCGCCAAACAGCACGCAGGTGGAGCGGTCGCGCCAGTCGAGCAGGCGGCTCATGGCCTCAGCCGCGATGACCAGCACATGGCGCACCTTTTTTCGGGCGAAATAGCCGTCGGCGACATCCAGTGCATATAAAAAGCCTGAGCAGGCTGCGTTGACATCTATGGCGGGGCAGTCGGCCCCGATACGGCTTTGTACCGTGCACGACAGGGAAGGGGTGATGTAATCACCACTGATGGTCGCGCAAAGAATCAGGTCAATATCTTTAGCGGTAAGGTTTGCACGAGCCAACGCTTTTTCGGCGGCGGCCACCGCGATGTCGGTCAGCGATTCGTCCATACAAATATGCCGCTGCTTAATGCCGGTTCGGGTGTAGATCCACTCGTCGGTCGTGTCTACAAAGCCACACAGCTCCGCGTTGGTCAGGATTCGCTTGGGCACCGCCCGGCCCGTTGAAAGAATTGAAAAGCTCATAAAGCCTACTCCTTAGTTGAAGGATCATTCTGGTACCCGATCCCCGTAATCTCGTCAATGAACTGTTTTTCAAAAAACGCGTTCAACTGGATCATTCCCTTTAAGAGATGCACTTTCTCTTCATCGTTCAAATCCTTTGCCACAGCGCGAACCATGTTTTCGTGAAAGCGCAGAAAAACAGCATAGGTCTTGTGGCCCAAACGGGTAAGATGAATATAGACCACCCGCCCGTCCTCGGTGGAACGGCGACGTTCGACGCAGCCCTTTTGTACCAATCGGTTAACGGCTGCGGTGACCGATGGCTGCGTGATGCGAAGATCTGTGGCAATTTCTTTGACGGTGCGGCCTCTGCCTCGCGTCTTGCCAATAGTTTCAAGCAGGTGCATCTCGCTGGAAGTAACGTTGGGCGTGCCGGCTCGTTTGATGAATTCGTCTTCAATTTTTAATATGGAACGATAGGCTGTCACCAGCGTTTCGTTAAGCTTTGTCATGAATTCATCGCTCAAAATACCGTCCTCCAACTAATTAGATTGTCTATCTAATTATAGGTACGCTTGTTACACATGTCAAGAAGAGTTGTTGATTTTATAAAAAGTTCATAATTGCTTCCTGCGGAAGCAGTAATAGTTGATAATGGGTTGTCATGACAGCACAAAAGGTGTATAATCGACTAAAAATGCGAAATAAAAAAGGTAAGGCGCGGTAAATATGGACCTAAGACGGGAAAGAAAACGGGGAAACCGTGTCATCGGCATACTCTTGATCTCGATATTTTTTTGTGTGGGCATCATTTCTATGATAGTGCTCTCGCGATCTGCATCGGTTAATGCTTATAAAGACGAGTCCATGATTAAATTTTCATCTGTTACCAATATTGACACCCGCGCGGTTGATGCAACAGCTGGGTTATTTTCAAAAATCGAAAAGCAAAACGCTCCGGATCAGTTCTCATACGAAATTAAAGAGGAACTGGTCTTTTCTGCTGCATCCGCAGAGGCGGCGCTGCTTTTAAAGAATCCGCCACAAAATCAATATTTAATGGTGCTTGAGCTCATGCTTGAAGATTCCGGCGAGGTCATTTTGCGCACGGGGTCGCTTTTGCCCGGACAGGTAATCAAAAGAGCCGCCTTGGATGAAAGCCTTTCTGCCGGGAATTATAAAGCCGTAGCCAATATTTGTGCTGTGGATGCGCAAAGTGGCGCGCTGATCGGCATGCTTGAGCAGCCTGTTGCAATTGTCGTCAAATCCTGATGCGCGCTGTTTTTGGATGCGGCACGACGGGGATTCACTACATAAAACAAAAATCGTTGAAATGAGGACGCACCTGCGATGATAGACATTAAAAACGAGCGAAACCTGACGATGCTGACCGATTTTTACGAGCTGACGATGGCGAATGGCTATCTGCTCAAAGAAATGCAGGACACTGAGGTCGTATTCGACATGTTTTTTCGCAAGATTCCGGACGGGGGCGGCTATGCGATAGCGGCGGGCCTTGAGCAGTTGATGCAATATATCGATAACCTTCAGTTTTCTGAGGCTGATATTTCGTTTCTGCGCAGCAAGAACACCTTTTCTGAGGCGTTTTTAACCTATCTGGAAAACTTTAAATTTGAATGTGACCTGTGGGCCATTAAAGAGGGAACGCCGATTTTCCCCAGTGAGCCTCTGGTGGTGGTTAAGGGCCCAGCTATTCAGGCACAGCTTGTTGAAACGATGGTGCTGCTGACCATCAACTTTCAGTCGCTCATTGCCACCAAATCTACGCGCATGAACCGCGTGGCTCAAGGCAGGGCTATCATGGAATTCGGTTCGCGCCGGGCGCAGAGCTACGATGCAGCCATGCTGGGTGCTCGTGCGGCCTATATTGGCGGGTGCACCTCTACTGCCTGTGTTATTGCCGACCAGTATTATAATATTCCTGCCGTCGGCACGATGGCGCACAGTTGGGTACAGCTTTTCCCAGACGAGTACTCCTCTTTTAAAGCCTACGCTGAAATTTACCCCGACAACTGCACGCTACTAATTGATACCTACGACGTGCTGCATTCCGGAATGCCCAATGCCATCCGCACCTTCAATGAAGTTCTGGTGCCGCTGGGGCATCGCCCCAAGGGTGTTCGAATCGACTCTGGCGATATTGCCTATCTTTCCAAAAAAGTGCGCGTCTTGCTGGATGAGGCGGGCTTTGAGGACTGCAAGATCGTCGCTTCAAACTCTCTGGATGAATATATTATCCGAGACCTGATCATGCAGGATGCTAAAGTGGATCTGTTCGGTGTGGGTGAAAATCTAATTACCGGTCGCTCTGAGCCAGTGTTTGGCGGCGTTTATAAACTGGTTGCCGTGCAGGAGGGAGAGAAGCTTGCTCCCCGCATCAAGATCAGCGAAAGCCCCGAAAAAGTAACAACGCCGGGCTTTAAAAAGCTTTATCGCCTTTATGACCGTAAAAGTGGCAAAGCCTCGGCCGATTATATTACCTTGTTTGAGGAAGAGGTGGACGACTCAAAGCCGTTGACCATTTTTGACCCCAATGCCATTTGGAAAAAGAAGTCTCTGGAAGATTTTGAGGCGGTCAGCCTTTTAGAACCTATCTATGAAAAAGGGAAGAGGCTGTATCAATCCCCGCCCCTGAAGGAAATTCAGGCTTTCTGTAAAACCGAGCTGGGCAGAATGTGGGATGAGATTAAGCGCTTTGAATATCCGCATCGCTATTATGTTGACCTCTCGGAAAGCCTTTGGACTTTAAAAACCATTATGCTAAACGACTTTGAGCGGAAGATTCGGGAGCTGACCCATAAATGATAATAAGGGCGTCGTCTCACATATGAGATGACGCCCTTTGAATATTATTGTGCTTTAGAGCAACCCAGCTTCTTTTAGCAGTCGGATGGCGGAACTGCTGCCGAGGCGGTCAGCGCCAAGCGACAAAAATGTTAGCATATCGTCGCAGGTTTTGATGCCACCCGCCGCCTTTATTTTAATACGGCCCTGCGTTTCTTTAGCAAACAGTGCGATGTCCGCAGCGGTTGCCCCGCCCGATGAAAATCCAGTAGAAGTCTTAATATAATCAGCGCCCGCCCTTTCGACGATGTGGCACATGCTGCGCTTTTCTTCTTCAGTTAACAGACAGGTTTCAATAATGACCTTTAAAATGCGGTTACCGATAGCTGATTTGACAGTGCGTATTTCATCTTCTATTGCCTCAAACTTTTTATCTTTTAAATCACCGATTGCAATGACCATGTCAATTTCATCTGCACCTTTTAATACGGCGTCCTTTGCCTCAAATACTTTTGCTTCGGTTGTCATGGCGCCCAACGGAAAACCAATGACAGTGCAGATTGGAATTTTGCCCTCCAAAACCGAAACCGCCAGCGGGACATAGCGCGGGTTAATGCAGACCGAGGAGGTGCCGTATTCTAGAGCCTCGTGACAGAGTGCAATAACCTGACTCTCAGTGGCTTCTGGCTTTAACAACGTGTGATCCACGTGGGAAAGCACTCTTTTCGTATCCATTTTTATTCCTCCAAATAGGTCACAGTTGCTTTTTTTGCAGCCGAATATCCGAACCCTCAAACGGTATGATTCGATAGCAACCAAGCAGGCGTGAGCGAATACGCTCACTATACCGTATAGAAAGCTCACTTTGTTTTAAGTTGGTGTTGATAATGGTTGGTGCGCCCTGCAGTTGTCGTGTATTAATAATATCATACAGCACTGCCGTAGAAAACGAAGTAGAAAATTCACTGCCCAGATCGTCAAGCACCAGCAAATCACAGTTTAGGGCCGGGCTCAAATAGTCCTGAAATTCTTCGCTGCTCTTGCCGAAGCGCGCCGCCTCCAGCTTGGTTAGCAGCGTGTGGAATGGCACATACATAACATCGTAGCCCTTTTCGATAGCGGCGCAGGCGATGGCGATGGAAAGATGCGTCTTACCGAGCCCCGGCGCGCCGATCATCAGCAGACTGGGGGCAGAAGGGGAGAAGCTGGTGGCGTATTTCGTACATTCTAACAGCGTTTTTTTCATGATGGCACGCTCTGACACCGGAGATCCTTCGGCCGACGTATCGGAGTAAAAGTGCAGAGAAAAATTCTCAAAGGTGCTGTCAGATAGCGAGGAGACAGCACCAAGACGTTCATACATCAGGCCCTTTTGCAGTTGGCGTGCGCATTCACACAGCTTGCCATTATCGTTTCCGGTGTCTTTGCATATGGGGCAGCTGTATTGAATTTCTAGCGCGTCGATCGAAAAACCGGCGGCCGTAAGCGCTTCTTTGAGCTCCTGCTGCTTGGTAAGGTTAAACTCACGTATTCTGGCAAGCTTTTGCTGCACATTTTCGCCGGAAAGCACGGCACCGGCAATTCTGGCGGAGGTACTGGCCATTTCGCGCTCTAGCTGAAGAATATGTGGCGCCAGACGGCTAATGCGCACCCGGCGCTCGTTTAGCGCCAGCTCGGCGCGTTCACGCCGAGCATTCAAAATCCCCCGGCTTGTTTCGGCAATTTCTTTTGGGTAGGACATGCCGCCACCTCTATTCCTTCATGAATTGTTCGAGTATTCTGCGGTCAAATTCGCTCTTTTCGGTACTTTGTGGCACGGCGGCAGCCTTTTTGGCCGGATTGGATTCCGCCTTGGCCTGTGCGACGGTCTTGATGCCTTTTTCGCTCCAGCTATGCAAAATCTTGTTTAAATAGCCGAACGCCAATTTGCCGGTGCGCTCTACCGTAATTTCATAGGCGTAGCGTATCGTGTCGATATCCATGCCCAGCGTATCGCACCAGGAGGCGATATAATCCTTCTCACGTTGAGTGAGACTTCGGTCGTTGATACCAAAAGCACTTTTTAGTTTACCTTCGTTGGTGCGTTTGTGCATGAGAATGTCAATATGACGATCCAATGCACTGTCGTCAATGCCATCGGCAATCCACGAGGCAGCCACCCGCTCTGCATAGCCCATGCTGCTTTTGCTGATAGTGACGCAGTAGTGCACTAGCGTCAGTATGTAGTGTGCCGACAAGCCATAAAACGAATAAAGTGCCAGTAAAACATCCAAATCAGCCGAGGTTAGCGGCTTGCCCAAGATCGATTGAAGCTCTTGCACCAGACCCTGTAGTGTTCTGTCATGTTCAATCATCGCAACCGACTCTTCACGCGGAAAATGTGGTCTACTCTCACTGGTGGCGTTGGTGGTCGGAACGGCGCTTGCCACAGGTAAAGCGGCGGCCTTGACGGGCGGTGCAGCTTTTGGTTTTTCGGCAGGTTCCGTCTTGGCGGGTGGGGGCGCGCAGATTTTATCGCTCTGTTGCAAAATGCCGCTTTCCAGCCAGTAGTTGAGCGCATCGGAAACTTCCGCCGCAGAAATACCGAGCTTGGCAGAAATGCTTTGCGCGTCGCAGCAATCATCTGGGGCATTTAGCAGCAGTAAAAGACATTTAAGCGAAACGCCGCTGCAAAGCTTGATATGGCGCTCTACTACTTGGGCTGGGACGGGGAACATCCGGCGCCAAAGGGACGGATTCAGTG
>DATMYZ010000359.1:0-5249 GCA_035560675.1 Clostridia bacterium | reverse complement strand
GTTGGTCCCAGCATCTTTAAAACGAAAGTTTAAATGATGCCAACAGCAACTAGCCTAAAATGATCAGGAGGATGTTATGAGACCTACCTTTTTTGGATTTGAGACCGTCACAAGAGGCTTAATGGCCAGCCAGAAGGCCATTGATATTGTTGGCAACAACATTGCCAATATCGGTGTTACCGGATACACCCGCCAGCGCGTCGACCTCGTTTCGGTGTCTATAAACACGAGTTCAAGCCGATATGCTGGCAGCACCGTCAGTATGGCCGGTGCAGGTTCAATGGTGGCGGGCGTCTCTCAGATTCGTGATTCGTATTTAGATAAGCGTTTTCGCGACGAATCTTCCGATGTCGGATATTTTGATACCGTCTCTACTATACTTGAGGATATTGAAACAAATTTAAGTGAAATAGAACCAAGCACTATCACGTCGGCGCTCACCGCACTGGAAAACGCCTGGTCCTCAATGCAGTCTGAGGGCGGTCAAAGCTCTGTGGTAGCCAGTAGCATTTTAAGTGCTTCGCGCACGTTAACGCAGGTATTTACGCAGATTAGTACCAAGTTGGGCAACCTCTGGCAACAGGAAAATACGAATTTAAGCACTAACGTCACCACCGTCAACTCGCTGCTTGAGCAGATAGCCAATTACAACAAGACGATTAAAAACGAAGTAACGGTTTCGTATGGTGGAAGTCTTTCAACCTATGGCCCCAATGAGCTGCTGGACCAGCGAAATGTGCTGATTGACCAGCTTTCTCAATATGCCGACATCTCAGTGCAGAACTTGTCTGACGGCACCGTTACCATTACAATGGGTTCCGACAACCACGTAGCGGTGGAGGATACGACCTATGATTCTCTGTTGCTTTCTAATGGCAATAATGATATGACCGCCGCGTTGTCTTGGAAAAGCTCCGGCAGCGAAACCGGTATTACAAGTGGCATATTGAAAGGTGCCCTGGAAATGCTCAACGGACGCGGCATTGCCGCTTCTCCTTCCACAGGCGAGTCTCTGGAAAATGGTATTCTATATTATATGGATAAGATAGACGCCTTCGCCTCAACGCTGGCAAATGCCTTTAATACCTTGATTCCCATAGTGGACAGCAGCGGCGTCGCTACCAGCAGCTACAAACAGCTTTTCAGCTTTTCGGGCGATGGTGAAGAAACTGCTGCCAACCTGACGGTGAACAGCGATTGGCTCAACGATGCCACCTATCTGATTACCGATATTCATCCAACCGGAGAAGGCAGCGATGATACCACTTTTGTAACAAATGCACTGGCGCTGTTTACCTCCACACAGGATTTTGGCGAATTCAAGGGTACTTTCGATGGTTATATTCAGTTTTACACCACCTCACAGCTAGCAACCGAAATTTCCTACAATCAAAGTTGTCTCGAATCTTCCACCGATATCGCCGATTCATTGCTGACAAGTATCAGTGAGGTTTCTGGTGTTTCAATGGAGGAAGAGGGCGTTGATATGACCCAATGGACCAAAGCGTTTAACGCTATGAGCCGCGTTATGACCGCAATGGACGAAATTCTTGATACGTTAATTAATAAGACCGGTCTTGTTGGTCGCTCTTAAAGTAAAAGGAGGGTGTTTATGGGCACTCGCATTACAAATAATATTACGACTCGCAACTATTTAAAGGGCATGCGCTCCAACCTGAGCAATTTATCCGGTTCTAACGAAAAGCTGACTACGCAGCGCTCTTTTAGCAAAGCGTCTGAGGATGTAACAGGCGCCGCACGCGCACTGCGCGTGCGCAAGCTGCTCAGCGACAACGAACGCAATATATCGAATACCGAATCACTGACCAGCAAGCTGGACACGGCTGAGTCCAATCTGCGCTCTTTAAGCACCGTTTACCAGCGCATGAATGATCTGGTCGTCCATGGCATGAACGACAGCATGAGTGATCAGGATCGGCAGATTCTTTCCAACGAGGTCAGTAATCTGCGCGATCAGGCATTGAGTATTGCGAACAGCAAATATGGGGATCAGTATTTGTTTTCTTCAGCTGGCAATGCAACTGGTTCCGCGCCGTTCACCGTAGGCACCGACAATCTGCTGTATTATAACGGCAATAGCACCGCGATAGATAAGATGGTAACCGATGCAAACGGCAATGCTGCCACTGATAACGGCAACGGAACTACCACTGAAATTGACTATAACGGCACCAACTATCTGGATATTGGCTTGGGCCTGTCTGTTTCAGGCAGCGGCGCCTCTGTTCAGATAGACACCCGCACCGCCGTACAGTCTTCCCTTTCGGGTTTAGATGTGTTCGGCTACGGCACCGATTCGAACGGTGTCCCTAATAACTTTTACAGCCTGTTCAACAATATTTCCGAACATCTCAGTACGGGAGACACCGCCTCGCTTCAAAGTGATCTGTCCACCTTGTCGGCTTCACACGACAATATGCTTATTGCCCTTGCCGACATTGGTAATAACGTCAGTTTTATAGAAAATGTTTCGACACAGCTTGAAAGCGACCGCGTTTCGCTTCAGGAGCTGCAAAACAGCGTTGAAGGCGTCGACCTAGCGGAAGAAATTATGTATAACAAGGAATTTGAAATGGCATGGACCGTAACGCTGCAACTTGGCAGTAATATTTTACCTAAGTCCATTTTTGATTTCCTGTAATCACAAACATACTGCAAAGGCATTTTAAAGGTGGTTGTTTTTATGAGCAATATTTCTAACCTTTTGCGCTATAACGTTGCTGATATTCAATATCAATACCACATTACAAATGCCACAATCAGCGCGGGGCAAAATTTCCCGACGCATAACACCCAGTTCCGCAGCGGCGAACTATCGATTCACACCGAGCAACCGCAACTCAGGCAAGACAGTACCGCATTTTTTGCGAGCATCGGCCTGCACAAGCTCAGTGATTTAATGGATAACGCCGCAGAAAAAGGCCGACAAGCCGTGCTTGAAGCCACTGCCAACTACGGTAAAATTGCCGACCAGATGGCCGAGATCGACAAAGGCGTAACCCCTGCCCAGATCTATCATCAAAAGCTGCTGGAGCAGACGGAAACGTCACTTGTTGTTAAATCAGCTGCACAAATTAATTTGTCTTACACGCCTGGTAAAGTCGACACGCAATATAAGCCCTCATCGGTATCGTTTGAATGGAATGTCGCCCGTGCTCCACGCCAGTATTCTGCCGCCAATTTCCGTCTGGACGTTTTGCGCGATCCTTCTATTAATTTTATTTATCAGGGCGGTTTTCAATATGTACCCGAAAGCGCCACACCAGGTTTTAGCCGGATGGCATAAGTGTTTATAACGGTTCACCCGCACGGGGCCTGAAATAGGCGGGAATCTGGCCACTGGTGATAGCCTGTAAACAAGGAGTAAGAAAATGACTATTGAAACCAGAGACTTTGGCAAAATTGACATTTCTGAGGACGGCATTTTGACGTTTAAGCTTCCTATTCTGGGCTTTGAGGCACAAAAACAATTTGTGATTCTATACGACGATGAGTTGGGCGATGCTTTAGGCTGGCTGCAATCGGTGGAAGATAAAGATATCTGCTTTATTATCATTGATCCGCACACGATCTTTAATACCTATACGCCAAACGTTGCGCCAGGCACGCTGGCCAGGCTTGGGCTCACCACGCAGGAGGATGCCGTTTTTCGCAGTCTGGTGGTCGTCCCTGCCCCGACTGGTGAAGCCACCGTCAATCTGAAAAGCCCCCTTGTCATTAACCCCACCAAAAAGCTTGCCGCCCAGGTGGTTTTAGATCAGGACTACTCCGTCCGCGCCCTGTTGAATAACACCGGGGAGGGGATGTTATGTTAGTCATCAGCCGAAAGTGCGGCCAGACGTTTCACATCGGCGAGAATATTCATATCACTATCACCGAAATTTCTGGCGATAAGGTTAAAATCGGTATTGACGCACCGCTGGAACTGAATGTTCTGCGGGATGAACTGTTACAGACAATAAAAAGCAACGTTGCTGCCGTCCATAAAGCGGATAACAACGCCGTACACAGTCTGGCAGCAAGCATAAAGCAGTTAAGCCGACAAAATAAAAAACCGCCGAACGAGCTATGACTCGTTCGGCTTGCCCTTGAGGTGTATTTATTGTTCTTGCTCTTCTTTTGTTTTTAAATCATTCATATAGCTCGCAATGGCTAGCCCGTTATTCATGCTTAATGAGACTACCTCGCACAGCAGCAGAGCGGCGCTGCGCATCAGGAGAATGCGTTCTTTAATGTGCACCAGCATTTTATCAAGAGAAAGTGACGATTCTTCAAGAGAAAACATCAGATACTCGTCCTTATCTACAAACTCCATCGTACAAATTTTAACCGATTGAGGCGATATATAGCGGACAAAGCCGCTGACGGCTCGTGCTTTCTGGACATTAAACCGAGTGGTTGCTCCCGGGGCAATTAAAAATTCGGTCCGAAAAACCGCATTACTCTCAAACATCTTCAACGCCGGTCCAATGGTTGCGCTGTTGATATCGACAATTCTGATCAGCTTGCGGGAAGATAGATATACCTTGCCCACAAAGCATTCCAGCCTTTTCTCTCCAATGATGCGAATAACTGTCACTATACTGCCCAGCTTAATAAGCGGCACGAAATCGCTGGTAAAAGTCACGGAATTATCGCATGTTAGATAAGCCTGACCCGGCTCCAGTATTTCATTTTCTTTTGATTCTAAAAGCGCTGAAAACTCAATGGAATTTATGGTTACTCCCTCCTTTCACATGGCAGCCGCCGGTATTAATTGCAAAGAGGAGCTGTTCAAAATGCAAATAGCGCAGAGCGTTTCTTTATTACTCGAAAAGAAGCAAGAGCTTTTTCTGGAATTTGAACGTTATACCAATCTTTTGACTACCTGTGATATTGATGACATGGCTAATTATATCACAAAAAGAGCTACTATAGCAAATGAAATAGATAATGTGACCGATCAAATTACGGAATTGATAAAAACTTCGAATGTTACCCCTTCTGCCGAGGCTATTTTGTCCATTAGCTGTTCCTATTCTGAGGTGCCCATTCAATGGCAGCCGGCTTTTTTAGAAGCACAGAAAATCAGTGGAATTGTTGCACGCTGTGTTGAGGTCAACCAACAGGCGCAGCAACGGATGTACGGTATGCGCGATCATTTAAAAGACCGCATTGTCCAAACCAAAAACACACCACGTATTATTAAATATCTTTCAAGTTCGGGCGCTATTCAGCAAGAACGCAGT
>DATMYZ010000358.1:0-4906 GCA_035560675.1 Clostridia bacterium | reverse complement strand
CCTATTATATTATGCCATGTTGTCGTTTACAGAGAAGACGCTTTAATTAAAGCGCAGCGCCCGTGCTGGGATTGCTGGGGGTCGTGGGAGTCGTTGTGCCACCGTTATTGACAGGAACGTTAACGATGGTCAGCGCGGTGTCAGAAACGACGTATTTGCCAAGAGTTTTAGTCTTGATGAGGAAAGCTTCGTCATACTCGTCGTACTCGGCATTCAGGCGAACCATGGTGCCGTCATCCTTGACCTGGTACAGGTAAGAGCCTTCGTCAGCGGCAAGAGTCAAAACGCCAGTCTTGTTAAAGGTAGCGCCATTGCCATAGAAGAAGTTCAGGTTGGCAGTGGGATAGAGATCAGCAATCTTGGAGTCAAAATCGGTGGTAGCAGAGATCAGCAACTTGCTCTGGCCAACGGTGTTGACGGTGAAATAGCTATCGTCATCGCACTCGAAGGTAAACTCTTCTTCAGAGTCGCCGATGAAGCCATAGCCCTCTTTGAAGATCTGGAGATCTTCGGTGATGATGGTGTCATTCGCGACAGGGTAAGCAACTTCCATGTTTACGTCAAGCTGCATATCTTCGTAGTCAAAGCTGCCGGATTTACGCATCTCAACGGTGCCGACAACATCGACAGAAGTGGTGCTGGTGGACTCTGCAAGTGTGATCGCCAGGAAGTAGATGTACTTCTGCGAAAGGGTTTCGCCGGTAACCTTTTTCTTGGTGACTTCAACGCTCTTGACCAGCTTGCCGTTCATATCCCAATCGGACTTGACCTTGATGCCCGAAACAGCTTCGGACTCGTAGACATAGCGGAAAGAGGAGTCACTAACGGTGTCAAGGTTTGTCTGAGCGGTTGCAACAGCCGCGGTAGCTGTAGAGACAGTGGCCTCAGTAGAGGTGACAAGCGCGTCAGCCTCGTTGGAAGCCGTTTCAGCAGCGGCGTAAGCGGTGTTTGCTTCATCGGAAAGGGTAGTTGCAGCGGTTACAGCTTCAGCGGCAGTAGCGGCGGGAACAGCCTCAACGTCAAAAGCGGCAAGGGCGGCAACATAAGCGGCCTCGTCGCCAGTGCCGGCATTCCAAGCCTGGGCAGCGTCGAGCACTGCCTGAGCCTGCTGCTTAATAACAGCAGCGGCCTCAAGTGCGGCAGCCTTGGCTGAAGCGTCTGTCACAGCATTGTTGTAAGCCTCGTTAGCGGCAGTCAGAGCGGTCTGCTTTTCTGCAAGAGCAGCTTGGGCAGCGGCTATAGCAGCGCTGGAATCAGAGGCGACGTTGTTGAGCAGCGGGTAGTACAGCGTTTTGCCATATGCGACGCTTTCAACAGAATTTGCCAGATCAACGGCAGAATTATCGCTGTCATAGAGATAAGCCGACTCGCTGATTGAGCCGACGGGGTAGAGGGCGTCGTCCGTCTTTGCGGAAACCGCTGCGCCCATGCTTAGCACCATTGCGGTTGCAAGGCTAAGCGCGAGAACTTTCTTCATGGTACGTTCCTCCTAAATACTGGTTTGTACCCGGCGGTTACGTCACAAGCCGCGAGTTACGGCTCTTCCATGATGTCGTTGGGAAAGTGACAAAAAGAATCAGGGGGCTCTCCTTCCACTGGTTCTTTTTGCCGGTGAATGACGCAATAATGCGTTCAAATATTAAGTGCTCTAGTTGGTGGGTTTTTGTTGCCAAGTTGTTTTTGGTATTCAAGTGAGATAATGACAAAAAAATTTCCGGGCTGAATTCAACAGGGCCGAACTTAGAGACCAAATATATTTTTATTCGGCGGTTCAGGTTAATTGCGTCACAGACTGGTCATAAGAGATGACACGAGATAGCGTTGATGCAAAAGAAAAAGTCGGGGCGAAGGATTTTCATCCGTCGCCCCGACCCATAACGTTATGCCATGTTGTCGTTTACAGAGAAGATGCTTTAATTAAAGAGCAGCGCCCGTGCTGGGGTTGCTGGGGTTGGTAGGGGTTGTTGTGCCACCGTTGTTTTCAGGAACGTTAACGATGGTCAGCGCAGTGTCAGAAACGATGTATTTGCCAAGAGTCTTGGTCTTGATGAGGAAAGCTTCGTCATACTCGTCGTACTCGGCATTCAGGCGAACCATGTTGCCGTCATCCTTGAGCTGGTACAGGTAAGAGCCTTCGTCAGCGGCAAGAGTCAAAACGCCGGTCTTGTTAAAGGTAGCGCCATTGCCATAGAAGAAGTTCAGGTTGGCAGTGGAATAGAGATCAGCAATCTTGGAGTCAAAGTCGGTGGAAGCAGAGATCAACAGTTTGCTCTGGCCAACGGTGTTGACGGTGAAGTAGCTGTCGTCATCGCACTCGAAGGAGAACTCTTCTTCAGAGTCGCCGATGAAGCCGTAGCCCTCTTTGAAGATCTGGAGATCTTCGGTGATGATGGTGTCGCTTGCAACAGGGTAAGCAACTTCCATGTTTACGTCAAGCTGCATATCTTCATAGTCAAAGCTGCCGGATTTACGCATCTCAACGGTGCCGACAACGTCGACAGCAGAGGTGCTGGTGGATTCAGCGAGGTTGATAGCCAGGAAATAGATATACTTCTGCGAAAGGGTTTCGCCGGTAATCTTTTTCTTGGTGACTTCAAGGCTCTTGACCAGCTTGCCGTTCATGTCCCAATCGGCCTTGACCTTGATGCCGGAAACGGCTTCAGACTCATAGACATAGTTAAAGGTATTGGCCTCGTCGGTGGAGTTGTTGAGTAGCGGGTAGTACAGCGTTTTGCCATATGCAACGCTCTCAACGGGAGTAGCCAAATCAACGGCAGACGCATCGCTGCTGTAGAGATAAGCCGAGTCGCTGATTGCACCAACGGGGTAGAGGGCGTCGGTGTCCTTAGCGGATACCGCTGCACCCATGCTCAGCATCATTGCAGCTGCAAGGCCGAGCGCTAGAGTTTTCTTCATGGTTCGTTCCTCCTAAATACTTGTTTGTACCCGGCGGTTACGTCACAAGCCGTGCGTTACGGCTTTTCCATGATGTCTTTGGGCATTGGCAAAAAGAATCAGGGGGCTCTCCTTCCTCTGGTTCTCTCTACCCTTGAACGACGCAGTGTGCGTGCTCGAATAATAAGTGTTTTAGCATATGCGTTTTGTTGCAATGTTGTTTTTGGTATTCAAGTGAGATAATGACAAAAAAAATTCCTCAGAGAATATCCACATATAATTATCTATAAAGAAAAAGCCGCTGCAGAATTCTGCGGCGGCCTGTTGATACTTATTTAATCATCTGTCCCACTTATCGCAAAGTGACTGTATCTGCGAGGCAAAACGAGCAAGATCTTTATTTGTGCCGCCACGGTTATGTTCAATAACTTCAAGCAGCCGCTTGCCTGTAGCCAGAAGGCGCGTGAACATTGTTTCGGCACGGCGTGCGGCATAATCTTTCTTGATAGGGATGGGCCCTTTTTCGATCAACAGCGTGTTGGTAGCAAGATCGTAACAGGTGCCGGAATAGGGCGCAACGGCGGTGTGACCCAGCGTGGTCAACTCTTCAGCAAAGGCAGTGCAAATTTCATCCTCGCCATGCACAACAAATATGCGCTGTGGCTTGGGTGAAAAGTGACCGATCCAGGACAGCAGCCCGTCTTTGTCGGCGTGGCCGCTGATGCCGGCCAGGCGCTCAATTTCAGCGTGAATTTCAATCGGTTCACCGAAAAGTTTGACGGTTTGTGCGCCGTCCACAATCGAGCGCCCAAGACTGCCCACAGCCTGATAGCCGACGAAGAGAATCGTGCTTTCTTTGCGCCAAAGATTATGCTTGAGATGGTGTTTAATGCGTCCGGCGTCGCACATGCCACTAGCTGAGATAATGACCTTGGGAACGGTGTCAAAGTTGATCATTTTCGACTCTTCAGAAGTGACCGATACTTTAAGGCCCTCAAAGCTGATGGGATTAATGCCTTGGTTCAGCAAAGCGAGCGTTGCATCGTCAAAACACTCCCGACCGTTTTGATGAAAAATATTGGTTGCCTCAATTGCGAGCGGGCTGTCAACATAAACAGGGAAATCATGCCCGGCAATCAGTTCTTTCTGCTTGATCTCCCGCAGAAAATAAAGCATCTCCTGCGTGCGGCCCACCGCGAAGGACGGAATAACCACATTGCCGCCACGATCAAAAGTTTTTTGCAAAATCTCGGTCAGCGATTTTATGTAATCGGGCCGGTCGCCGTGATTGCGGTTGCCGTAGGTGGATTCCATAACCACATAGTCGGCATCGGGAATATACTGTGGGTTTTTGATGATCGGCTGGTCGAGGTTGCCGATATCACCCGAGAAAACCAGCTTTTTGGTGACGTCCCCTTCGGTCAGCCACACCTCAATAGAAGCAGAGCCCAGCAGATGCCCTACATCGATAAAGCGAATTTCAATACCCTCGGCAACCGTTATTTTCTGGTTGTAGGGATTCGGTGCAAAACAGTTGATGGCCGAAATGGCATCATCCATCGTATAGACGGGGACATATTCCTCCTGACCCGCGCGCTTAGCCTTCCGGTTGTGCCATTCGGCTTCAAATTCCTGAATATGGGCGGAATCACGCAGCATGACGTTGCAGAGAGCAGCGGTGGCCTCGGTGGCATGAATAGCTCCCTTAAAGCCGTTTTTGCACAACAATGGCAGCATACCCGAGTGGTCGATATGCGCGTGCGTCAGTAAGACAAAATCCAGCGCGCCCGCTGCAACCGGGATTTCCTGATTTTCAAAAAAGTTTGGGCCCTGCTCCATGCCGCAGTCGATAATCAGCTTTTTGCCGCAGGCCTCAATATAAAAACAGCTGCCGGTTACTTCGTGGGTCGCGCCCAAAAAGGTCATTTTCATTGATTATCCTCCTTTAATATGCCGAGCACAACATGGCAATCTCTCGCAGGGAGACATTGGCCGTTCAAAACGTTTGGTT
>DATMYZ010000357.1:0-7107 GCA_035560675.1 Clostridia bacterium | reverse complement strand
CCTTAAAGCTTTCGGGGCGCACGCAAAGCGTGCCCGGAAACATTGCAAGCGACACAGAATCTCCGACTGAAAGGGTCGGCCCTATAAATGCACCCGTTTGATTTGCAACCAATTCCGCAACCTTCTGGGCAACTTTGGTATCGGTGCTCATTGGCAGGTGCGGACCATAGCATTCGATTGCGCCCATCGGAAGAATGACGGTGTGTGTCTTCTTGCAGCGCTCGTGGAACTCATTCCAAGTCATTTCACTGATTTCATAAACCGACATTTTTCGCCTTTCTTTACATGCAGCTGCCGCAGCTCACAAAATGCCCGGGGGTAACCTCGTGCAGGCAGACTTCGCCTGTACCGCATCCGTCGCCGCATTTATGGCAACGTACCGCAAACCGGCAGCCTGGCTTGGGGTTAACAGGCGAGGATATTTCGCCGCGTAGAATAATGCGCTCGCGCTTTTCCACGAGATTGGGAACCGGCACTGCCGACAGCAGCGCTTTGGTGTATGGATGAACGGGGTTCGCAAACAGCTCGTCGGTTTCCGCATATTCCACTACCTGGCCGAGGTACATAACCAATATGTGAGTGGCAATGTGCTTAACAACTGAGAGGTCATGAGTTATGAACATATAGGTCAAACTGCGCTGCTCCTGCAAATCCTGCATCAGATTGAGAATCTGCGCTTGAATCGAGACATCCAGCGCGCTTACGGGCTCATCGCAGACGATAAACTTGGGGTTGAGCGCGAGCGCTCGTGCAATGCCGGCACGCTGACGGCGCCCGCCGTCAAGCTCATGAGGGTAACAGGCACCCATACGTTGTGTCAGGCCCACCGTATCCATCAGTTCTTTGACATATTCTTCGCGCTCTGCGCGGTTTGGGTAAACATTGTAGATTTTAAGGGGCTCTTCAATAATTTCATGCACGCTTTTGCGCGGATCAAGAGAGGCGTACGGATCTTGAAAAACCATTTGCATCTGGCGGCGCAAATTTTTCAGCTCTGTCCGAGACACGTTTGTGATATCCCTGCCATCAAAGATAATTTTGCCGTCAGTGGAATCGGTGAGGTGAAGCACAGTGCGCCCAAGCGTGGACTTGCCACAGCCACTTTCACCGACAACGCCGAGTATTTCGCCCTCACCAAGTGTGAATGACACATCATCAACCGCGTGCAAAACACCCTTTGGCGTCTTGAAGTATTTCTTTAGATGCTCAACCTGGAGTAAAGGTTTCATTTGGCTACCTCCTGTCGCTCGGTTTTGCACAAAATACATTTGACCATGTGCCCTTCTTCGGCATAGCCAATATCCGGATCGTTGGCGCAAGCGCTGGTTGCGTATGGACAGCGCTCGGCAAATTTACAGCCTTCTGGCAGACAGGCAGGGTCTGGCATCATGCCATTGATGGGGGTCAGACGGCGCACCTTTTCGTGCATGTTCGGAATTGAAGCAAACAGGCCCTTGGTATAAGGATGCGCGGGGCTGTTGAACACCTGCCCCAGAGTGCCGTATTCCACAATTTCACCGGCATACATAATCGCGACCTTGTCGCATACCTCCGCAACAACGCCGAGATCATGCGTAATCAGCAGCATAGAGGTGCCGAGCTTTTTCTTCAGTCCGTTCATAAGGTCGAGAACCTGTGCTTGAATGGTGACGTCCAATGCTGTTGTAGGCTCGTCCGCAATGAGCAGTTTAGGGCTGCACGCCAGAGCAATTGCAATGACAACGCGCTGCTTCATACCGCCAGAAAACTGATGCGGATAATCGTTATAACGCTCGCCGTCGATGCCAACCATTTCCAGCATCTCTTGCGCCTTGGCCTTTGATTGCTCCTTAGAGGAATCGCTGTGCAGCCTGATAACCTCGGCAATCTGATCGCCAACAGTATCTATGGGGTTTAAGCTCGTCATGGGGTCCTGAAAAATCATTGATATCTGGTCGCCACGGATAGCACGCATCTCGCTTTGGCTTGCTGAGAGAAGATTTTTGCCCTCATAGATAATCTCGCCTCTCAACACCTTTCCGGGAGGGGTTTGAACAAGGCCCATGATACCCAGCGCTGTGGTTGTTTTACCGGCGCCGGTTTCGCCCACAAGGCCAAGGGTTTCGCCCTCGCCAAGGCTGAACGAAACGCCGTTTACCGCTTTGGCTGTACCGCTCTTCATCATAAAATGAATGGCAAGGTCTTTTACTTCAAGCAAATTACCCATCATCGCACCCCCTAATTCTTCAGCTTGGGATCGAGCGCGTCGCGCAATCCGTCACCAAACATGTTCAGACCAAAAATTGTCACCATAATGGCAAGTCCAGGGAAAATAACAATAAACCATGCATCGCGAATGTACTGACGCCCTGCAGAAAGCATAGAGCCCCATTCCGGTGTTGGCGGTGCAATGCCAAGTCCAATAAAGCTCAGGCTGGCGGTAGAAAGAATCGCCGTGGCTACCCCGAGCGTCATCTGAACGATGATGGGCGCAAGACAGTTTGGCAGAATGTGACTTGTTATGATGCGAAAATCACTGGCGCCGATAGAACGAGCCGCTTCAACAAATTCCTGATCTTTTAAAGATAGTATTGAAGCGCGAACTATTCGCGCGTATCCGGGCGCTGCCCCCAGGCCGATTGCAAGAATCAGATTTTGCATGCCGGTGCCAAGCGTTGCAGCAATTGAGATTGCAAGCAGCAGGCTTGGGATGGCAAGCAAAACGTCCATGATGCGCATGAGAATGTTATCAAACAAGCCGCCGTAAAATCCGGCAATGGCTCCGAGAAGAATACCGATGGCCGCTGAGAGACAAACGCTTGCAGTTCCAACCACAAGAGAGATTCTTGTGCCGTGTACAACGCGGCTAAAAATATCTCGGCCCAGGTTATCGGTGCCAAAAAGATGTTGCGCATCCGGACTGTGGAAACGGTCGGCTAAATTCTGCGCCGCATAATCATATGGCGCGACCCACTCGGCAAAAACTGCAAAGAAGACCAGCACCACCAGGATGACAAGCCCCAGCATGGCGGGCTTGTTGCGCCACAGCCGCGAGAAGATATCAGCGAGCTGGCTCGATTTTTTAACACGCTTTCTAGTTGTTTCCATAGCTCTTACGCCGCCTCCTTACGAGGTCTATTTTTGGTCGCTAAGCTGTACTGAGATTTGATACGCGGGTCACAATAAGCATACATAATATCTACAAACAGATTAACAAATCCAAATACAAAGGCAATGAACAGCACGCCGCCCTGAACAACGGGATAATCACGCGACTTGATTGCGCCCACAATCAGGTTGCCCAGTCCGGGAATAGCGAAGATGGATTCGGTAAGCACCGCACCACCCATCATTCGGCCGAACGAAAGTCCGATGGTTGTTAAAACAGGAATCATCGCATTTTTAAGTGCGTGATGAAACACGACGACTGATTCCTTTTGGCCTTTTGCACGTGCAGTGCGGATATAATCTTGGCGAATAACCTCCAGCATGCTGGAACGCGTCATACGCATAATGCTCGCCGCGGTGCTTGTGCCAATTGTCAGCGCGGGCATAATCCAGCAGACCGGCGAATCAAAGCCTGAGGCGGGAAGCCAGCCAAGATATACCGAGAAAAGCAAAATCATCATCATGCCTTGCCAGAAGTTTGGCATTGAAGCGCCAATCAGCGAAACTGTTGTTGCCAAATAGTCAAATATGGAATATTGCTTAACAGCTGCAACAATACCGCAAAGAACACCAATAAAAGTGGCAATGGCAATACTGAGCGCCGCAAGCTTAAATGTAGTGGGGAAGCGAGATAAAATTTCATCCAAAACAGGCCGGTTGGACGAATAAGACGTGCCCATATCACCATGTAGAATCAATTTCTTTAAATAATTAAAGAACTGTACAAAGAAGGGATCATTCAGGCCCATCTCGTCACGCAGTGCCGTAATTGATTCGGGCGTTGCACCATCGCCGAGAATCTGTGCCGCCGGATCACCCGGTGTAAAATACAGCATGGTAAAAATAACAAAAGTGACGCCAATCAGTACGGGGACCATCATAAACAGTCGTTTTCTAATATAGCGAAGCATAGTTCTCCCCCTAGCATCATAAAATGCGGTCAGACATTCCGGCAGCCGTTGTCATTCGCCGGACACGGTCTGACCGCATTTTGAGCAAAGCTTATTGATAAATCACAACATTTGCAAGATCGGGTGTGCTGCCGGGATCGCACTCAAAATTCTCGATTTTAGTGCTTGTGCCATAGGTAACACTGGGGAAGCATACTGGCACGCAATAGTTTTTAGCCCAAAGATACTGCTGGGCTTCTTTATAAATTGCTGCACGAGCGGTGGTGTCAAACTCGGCACCGCCTGCAATGAGGTACTCGTCAATCTTGGGGTCACAGGCCTGTATCGCATTGACCGCGGTGGTGCGCCAAATCATCAGTGCGTTGTCAGGGTCACCGCTAACGGCGTTGGTAGAAGCCATCGCCACCTGAACCTTGCCTGCATTGGCCTGCTCAAGATAGGTTGCCTGCTCCATTGTCTCAATCTTTGCAGTAACGCCAATCTCCGCCCACATAGCTTGAACAATTTCAGCCATGGTAGAGAAATTGCTGTCTTCTGCAAGCTTGATGGTCAACTCAAGCCCGTTGGCATAGCCGGCTTTGGCAAGCAGTTCCTTTGCCTTTGTGGGGTCATAGGCTTTGGCTTCCATCGTGGCATGTGAGGCAATGTTCGGGGACATGTAGCTATCTGCAACCTGTGCGCTCTCGCCATAGATTGCCTTGACCAGCGAGGGAACATCTATTGCCGTAGTAAGCGCTTCGCGCAGAGTCTCGTTAGAAAGGGTCGGGTCACTCATATTAAAAGAAACATAAACAAACTGGTATGCGGGGCCGGAAACGATATTCACCTTGGAATTGGACTTTAGGCGTTCTGCATCGTTTGCAACAATGCTGTAGACGATGTCGGCGTTGCTGGTTTCCAGCTCAATTGCACGGTTGGAAGCCTCGGTGACAAAGCGGAACTTCAGCGTGGTATACGCCGGCTTTTCACCCCAGTATTCTTCGTTGCGGGCAAGAACGATGTTATCGCCGGTTGTCCATGAAGTGATCTTGAAAGGTCCGGAACCAACAGGTGCACGGCCGTAAGCCTCATCACCCATGCTGGTAACGGCGGCCTTACATAGAATGGCACCGCGTGCGCTTGCAAGGTAGTTCAAAACGGCTGCAAACGGCTGCTTTGTGACCACGTCTACAGTATAGGTGTCAACCGCCTTGATTTTAGAGGCATCAAAGTTAACAAAAAAGGTTTGCGAGCCGGCGGCTGCGCAGGCACGCTGGAGCGAAAATGCGACATCCTCGGCAGTCAGCTTGCTGCCGTCGTGGAAGGTAACATCCTCACGCAGGTAGAATCGCCAGGTAACTTCATCTACCTGCTCCCACTTAGTAGCAATATCCGGCAGAATATTGCCCTTTTCGTCCTTGGTAACAAGCTTGTCAAAAATCTCTTCCTGCACCGCCCAAGAAGTGAGACGGGTGTTGTTGTGGGGGTCGATGTTTGAGGGTTCGCTGTTGAGAATCACGCGCAGAGTATCAGCCGGAACTTTTGCTTCTAATGTCGAAGAAGAAGGTGCCGTGGCAGCCGAGCTGCCGGAAGCAGTGGATGCTGAACCGCCGCAAGCCGTGAGTGCCATTGAGGCAACAAGCAGCAGGGCAATCATTTTACTAATCTTTTTCATTGTTTTCCTCCTACTGTTTTCTTTATTTCTGAACGACTACCCGAAGGCTGTCAGTCATTCCCTTTCTAATCCATCAGATAGCTGATGGCAAGGCTCGCCATCGAACGGGTGCAAAGCTTGATATACTTTTCTTCCACCATAAATTTAGGGCTGTGCGCTGGCGCGGCATCCCCAGTCGCTACACGGTAAAAACAAGACGGTACCCGCTGTGTATAAAATCCGTAATCTTCCGCACCGAGAATCGGTTCGGTCTCTCGGACAAGCAAATCTCCGCTTTCGCTCGCCTGCGGATCAATATCTGAAACCCACTGCGCCGCATTCGCTTCAATTTCGGCCGCAACAAAATCTGCAATTATCGGGTGGTTATAAACCGAGGCATATCCCTCAAAAAAGTTGTATTCTGCGCGCCCACCCATTGCAGCGGCAATTCCTTCAGCAACACTCTGAATTTTATCACGCAAAATTTCACGCGTCTCATCGGTGACGTTACGCATCATTCCCACCATTTCGACACAGTCGGGAATAATATTGGGCGCAGTACCGCCGTTGATGGTTCCAAATGAATAGGTTGCCCGCGCCATAGGGTCAATATTTTTAGCCAGCAGTCCATTGACAGCCACAATAATCTGCGCAGCAATATTGATGGCATCTACACCGTTCTGCGGCTGTGCGCTGTGCGTTTTTTTGCCGTGAACCGTGATGCTGAAGCGGTCAGAATAAGAAGTAACATTCTTCCAGCCAAGAGAAAACCTGCCTGGTTCTAGCGTTGTTAAGGTATGTAGAGCCATCGACGCGTCAATCTTAATGTCATCCATAATACCGGCGCGTATCATCTCACGTCCACCGCCGCCGTTCTCTTCAGCAGGCTGAAAGACAAACCGGACGGTGCCGTCCCATTCGCCGCACAAATCTTTTAGAATTTTGGCGACGCCAACAAGGTTGGCCGTGTGTACATCGTGCCCGCAGGCGTGCATCACCCCAGGATTTTTTGAACAAAATGGCAAGTCATTCTCTTCCTGAAGCGGGAGTGCATCCATATCGGCGCGCAACAACAGCGTTTTACCGGGGGCTCTGCCGTGCATATCCGCAATTAGACCGGTCCCCGCGATACCGCTACGGACTGTCAGCCCCAGCGACTCTAATGCCACTTTAACACGCTGTGCTGTGCGCGTTTCTTTAAATGATAATTCAGGATCAGCATGTATTTCGCGTCGGAGTACCAGTACGCTGTCTTCATACTGATCGGACAGCTCCATGATACGCTCTCTTATATTCTGATTCAAACTAATTTGCCCCCATCTATTTTGTTTTCTTGCAAAATCCGCGTGCAGCAGCTATAATATTTTATAAAAACGCAGTAAAATTTTAGTGTTTATGCAAAGTTTGGAAGCGTAC
>DATMYZ010000356.1:0-3174 GCA_035560675.1 Clostridia bacterium | reverse complement strand
ATTTTAAGGAGAAAAGGAAATGAAAAAATTACTTGCGCTTTTATTGGTAGCTGCAACATCACTGAGCATGGTTGCCTGTGGCAATTCAGCATCTTCATCGGCTGCTGCACCTGCTTCGTCTGCAATCACCTCTTCGGATTCAGCTTCTGTTTCTGCTCCGGACAAAGTTTATACCATGAATATTGGCTCTGCCGTATCGTCAGCCAATCCGTCCAGCATCGCGCTGCAAAGCTTCAAGGTAGCCGTTGAACAGCGCACCAATGGTGGCATAAAGGTCGAAGTTTATACCGACTCTGCGCTGGGCGGCGAAGCCGATCTGCTTGAGCAGGTGACTGGGGGCTCTATTGAGGGCTGCATGCAGATGGGTGCTGCCAACTGGGAGAGCATGAATCCTGAAGTTGATGTTGCGCTGCTGCCCTTTTTGTTCACCAGCCTTGAAAATGCCCGTGAAGCGTGGGGCGGTGAATTTGGCAAGCAGTTTGCTACCGAACTGATTGAGCCGACAGGCTGCAAGGTGCTTTCTATCTGGGAATCGGGCTATCGTCACATGACCAACAACACCCGCCCGATAGTTACCCCCGCAGATGTTAAAGGCATTAAATTCCGCACCAATGAGAATAGTATGAAGGTTGCCATGTATGACGCGCTGGATGCCTCCGTTGTCATTATGCCTTTCTCCGACGTATATACCGCTTTGCAGAACGGCACCATTGGCGGACAGGAAAACCCGCTGAGCAACATCTACACAGCATCGTTGCAGGATGTCCAGAAGTATCTGTCGCTGACCGGACATATGTATGATGCGGCTCCGCTGGTATGCAATGCCGCCTGGTTCAATTCTCTCCCGGCAGAGTACCAGACCGTTTTAATGGAAGAGGCCGCCACCGCGCGCGAGGTTGAGCTTAAAGAGAACGACGAGAGCAAATACCTTAACCTGCTTAAGCAAGCCGGTATGGAAGTCAACGAAGTTGATGCCGCTGCGTTCCAGGCCTGCATGAACGATGTCTGGCAGAAATATATCAGCTCCTACGAGCGCGGCCAGTATTGGGTAGACCTTGCAACCTCCTTTAATAAGTAAAAAAGTAACGGTTCTTTCTAATTAGGTTGGGCGGCCGTCAACGACAATGCCATTGATTCTTCATACAAAGGGATGGCAGACAACTGTTCATGGTCGCCTTATTGCCAAGCTAGCATTCTATACGGGAGGGATTTTGTTTGATAGTAAAATTGGTGAACACCATTAAGTTTATCATTAAGGTAATCAGTTGCGGCATGATTTGTATGTTAACCGTTATTGTAGCAATGCAGGTTATTAATCGTAACTTTTTTGACCATTCTTTTACATGGGTTGAGGAGCTCGCAGGCATCTCGATGATTTTTGTTACCTATCTCGGCGCAGCCATAGCAACGGTTAATAATAGCAATACGCGCATTGACTTTTTTATCCGCATGCTTCCTCAAAAGGTTACCGATGCCATCAATTTACTGGATAACCTGATTTGCGTCGCTTTTCTGGGGGTACTGAGCAAGCTGTCGGTTCAGTTAATGAAGACCAATATCAACACACTGACACCAGCTATGAAGTTGCCGATTTCAATCAACTATTTTGGCATTTTAATCGGTTGCGTGTTAATGATTCTTTTCTACCTGCTACACGCGTGTCTTGATATCCAGAAACTGAGCGGCAAGAATATCGATAAAATTGAGGAGGCGTTGAACCCATGAGTACGGGCCTGATACTTTTGTTTGTCGTTTTGGGGGTTTGCCTCATTATAGGTATTCCGGTCGCCTTTTCAATCGGTATCAGCTGCATGACGCTACTTATAGTCAACGGGAACCCTCCCCTGAGCATTTTAGTACAGCGTATGGCGAGCGGAGCCAAGTCTTTTAGCATGCTTGCCATGCCAATGTTCGTTTTTGCGGGCGCTTTGATGGTGTATGGCAGTACGCCACGACTAATGAAATTTGCGAACATGTTGCTCAGGCGAATTCCTGGCGGACTGGGTGCGACCGCCATGGCTGCCTGCGGCTTTTTTGGGGCGGTATCTGGTTCCGGTGTTGCCAGCGCGGCGGCTATTGGCAAAATGATAGGGCCTGAAATGCTGGAGCAGGGATACCCCAAAGGCCTTACGGCGGGCCTTATTGCTGCCGGCGGAACAATGGCCTGTATCATCCCGCCCAGTATCGTCATGGTCGTTTATGCGCAGTTAGCAGGCGCTTCTATCGGCGACATGTTTCTTGGTGGCATAATACCCGGATTTTTAACCATTGGGGCGCTTATCGGATTAAACTGCTTTTTTGCGATGCGCCGCAATAATAAAGAAGTGCAGGAAGAAAAAACCTACACCGCAAAGGAATGGCTGCGCATCACCGCTGATGCAATGCTGCCGCTGATGATGCCGGTTTGCGTGCTGGGTGGCGTCTTCTCCGGCATTTGCACCGCAACGGAAGCATCGGTTACCGCTGTTGTTTATTCGTTTATTCTGGCTGTATTTGTTTATAAAGAGCTGACGTTTAAAGAGTTCTTTCGTGTTGCTGCCGACAGTGTGACGACAACCGGTGTTATTATGCTGATCATATCTGCTGCCACGCCCTTTGGCTGGATTATGTCCACTCAGAAAGTACCCAGTATTTTCGCGAACTGGCTGCTTGGCATCACAGATGAAAAATTCTTAATACTGGCTTTTATTTTTATTCTTTTATTGTTCCTCGGCACATTTATGGAAACGGTGTGTATCATTATTCTGGTGACCCCCATTATTCTGCCTATTGCCATATCGCTGGGAATTAGCCCCCTCCATTTTGGCATTGCTATGTTGATGAACCTAATGGTGGGTTCGCTGACACCGCCTTTATCGGTCAACTTGTTCACATCCTGCCGTGTGCTGGGGCTTAAAGTAGAAGAGGCTTTTCCCGACACGCTGTATGTTATTGGCACTGTTACAATAATGGCAATTATTACATTGGCAGTTCCCGGACTGTCAGAATTTTTGCCCGCATTGTTGGGCAAGTAGGCGCTAGGAAAGTCTCATATACTTAAAGAAAACCTGACCTGCTGATGGCGCATATAAGGGCAGCTGATAGCTGCCCTTATTCTTTTGCCTTGGGGAGCCAGTTTAAACCAAAACGACCCTCTCGAAAAACGAGGGGGTCGTCTTGAAGATGTGTCAGCAC
>DATMYZ010000355.1:0-3567 GCA_035560675.1 Clostridia bacterium | reverse complement strand
TACTTAATGCCAAAATCTTAGATTTTGGAGTTAAGGCAGGAATAGGCGAATGTCCCATTCGCCAGAAAACCGCTTGCAGCCAAAGGCTGCAACGACATTAAGCGTATACTGCCGACAGTAAAAGGACTGTCGGCAATTTTTTATTCTATTTCTCGGAAAGAAGGTGAACTTTTGAAACAAGACACAGTCCAGCTTTGCGTAAAAGTGGCTGCGCACACCGCGGAGCAAATAAAAAAACTCGCAGCTGCAAGCAATATTGGAGTTGCAGAGCAGTTGCGACAGTTTATCGAAAAGGGGTTGATCATTGAAGGACACAGTCAGAACGTTGACTTTATTGCAAGTATCATCCGACAGGAGCTGATGGCAATCTACCATCTTGAGGACATCAAAGCCGTGGTGGAGCAGCAGACAAACCGCATCGCCAAAATGCACATGAAGTCTGGCAAGCTTGATGCCGCTGCCTTTTTCCTGCTCATCAAGGTTTTGATGAACATAGCCCATGACGGTACGGAGGCTCAGTTCGACCAAATGCTTAATGAAGCTATTACGCTAGGCGTGGACTATATGCAGAAAAAGGATTTTCAGATTAACAGCTTTTTGCAGGACACGGACAATCTGCGCCGCCTTGCGGACAAGCTGTAAAAAAGATGGAGATATTTATGACCCAAGCAGGTAGATATATGAAACTGGCCGCATTGACTAAGAGGATGGACACCCTGGATTTCTCTTATCATGCGGCCTTTTATTTGCTTTCCTATAACCCGGAGTTGTTTGAAACAGCCAGCCGGTACGTCACATCAGACGGCATCAATTTCATCAGCTTAAAGCGGGCGGTTCGTGGCTTCGATGAGCGCACCCGCCAAGTAGTGGAAATTGCCCATAACCTGTTTTCGTGGAACAGCAAATGCACCACCTCACCCTTTGACATTTCCAGGCTGGGCTACCCGTATATTGAGCTGGTGTGCAAATCCCTTTATATCGCAGTCGGAGAGGTTCAGGCTATTTTGGAACAGGGGCAGGATGGGCAAACGATAATCAATCTGGATGGCAGCCGTCATCAGCGGAATCAGCGTATCTATCAGCAGTTCGAGCGGCTTCAAAACACCGCCACTACGGATATGGAAATGGAAAACAGCCGGCCAGAGGACGGAAAATGGGAGCGATAGCCCTCTCGGACGGAGGTGAGCCGTTATTTCCATCTTAGTCTATAAGCAGAGATTCCAAAATTCCAATTATAAAAGTACCGCGGGCAAGAATTACGCCCATGTCCGTTATATCGCCACGCGCCCGAGGGTTGCTAAAAACGAGGGTATGAGCCATGGCCTGTTTGGCAAGCTCTCCCCCGGTCCCATTACCGAGTTTGAGGACTGGCGGGATGTGGCAAGGATGGTATATGCCAATTCTAAAAAGTATATTACCATGTACCGCAGCGTGATTTCTTTTGATGAGAAAACGGCTGCCGAACTGAACCTGACCGATCAAAAGGCATGGCAACGGTACATTGAAAGCCACATCATGACGATCGCCGAGAAAAACAATATCCGGCGTGAGCATTTGCAGTGGGCATGTGCGCTTCATAAAGAGAAGCATCACCCCCATATCCACGTAGTGTTTTGGGATACCTCGTCACGGGTCAAAAGTCCCTTTACCCCGCCTGCCGTTCCGAACTCCATCCGAAAGCAGCTCATCAAGGACACCTTTGCAGAACGCATCCGCTCTTATGGTGAGCAGAAGAATAAATCAGCTGCTGAGCTTCGCAGCATCAGCAATGAGTTGGTAGATGAATTTGAACAGCATCTGCGGCGGCTGGATAAAAAACGGTACAAGCGGCTCCGCGAGGACTACAACGAGGAAAATGAGCTGTCCGGCAGCTTTGATTTTGACGATACCGTACTAAATGAAACCGCAGGCCGTGTATTCCGGCTTAAATCCACACTCCCTCCAGCTGGTCGCATAGCCTACCAGTTTCTAACACCGGAAATCAAAGCCGAGGTAGATAAGCTGGTGATGTATCTTCTGGAGAGTGTCCCTGCGCTCAGGGAGCAGAAAGAACGCTACATCCACAGTAAAATGCAGATGGCCCTGCTTTACGGCGGTGACGACGAATACCTTGGCGGCCTGCGGAAACAGTTTGCCAGCGAAGCGGATAAAATCATCGCCAATCGTGTGCTAGGTATGGTTAAGGCCCTAAATCGGCTGGACCACGAATTAAAGTCCAAGGAATACAGAAACGCTCGCCGTACCTATTTTGCCGAGCAGATGCTGATGGAGGCGCTGGATATGCTTTCCGGCCTAACCCAAGACAACAACCGTCTCTTGGACGACTGGCTGAATCAGAACGATCGGGAGCTGTCCAAGGATGCCAAAAAGGAGCTGTTTTTAAAATTACAGGATAAGGGCTATGAGCATTAATCATCGGCAGATTTATTATGGATTAAACCCAATGAAAGAGGAGAATGCCCATGAATACTAAAACTGAATTTTATCAAAGCTATTTTGAAACCCTGCAAAAGAAAGGCTTCACCGTTCAGCCCCCCACCTCGCCCGACTATGTAGCGGATATTTACCATAGGGATAAGCTGATTGCCTTTTTCACTAAGAATGATATGGTGATTAAAAATCCCTTTGTAGAGGTACAGGATAAACTCATGGACAGAATACACACCCTTGCCAAATCCACTGCGGTGGCCTGCGGAATCTGTTCGGATAAACCCTTTGACGAGGAAACCGCCGTTAAGCTATCTAACAACCTGTATAAAATCAATGAGCATAACGGTGTGGTACTGGCCTGTAAGCGTCATCCCCTGTTTGAGTATGTGCTGTCCACCTACCGCTGCGATGAAAATAAAAACCCTGTCCAGCGCCAGTATTTCTACAACAAGGAGGACGCCTTTGAGAGCTTCGCCACAAGAAGCGGCCTGATTGACGAAAAACGGTTGTTTTCCGAAACGGATTTGAAGGTCATCTATGCGGGGCTTGTCAAAATGGGTACCATCGACAATGACATGACACAGGAAGATCTCCATTCCGTAGAACGGCTGGTGGATAAAATCGAGGATATTATCCCGGAGTTGCAGAAGAAAGAAAAGACACTGGACTTCTCGTGGCTATTTGGCAGTATGGAGCGTGGTATCGATCGAGAGTAAAAAATAAGCTGCCGTATTACGGCAGCCCATCATTTGGCCATCAGTTTTGCGAGATGAAGCAACGCGGTGGCCTTTTCTTCATTTAATATTCGGAAATTTTCTATCAGTGCACGTTCATCGTCGGTGGGGTATATGACATCGCCGCTTTCATTGTAAAATTCCGCGAGCGTTGTGCCGAGGCGGGTAAGCAGCTTTTCCATCACCAGTACGGACGGCTGGCTTTCACCCTTCTCAATTTTACGAATGTAGTTTTGCGATATATCAGTATCTTTCGACAGCTTATAAACGCTGATGCCCTTTTGCGTTCGGAGTGTTCGGAATTTGTTTGGTAAATCCATTGTTACCCTCCTCTGTTGTGCTTTCTAATATTATGCTGGATAACACAACAAAATATAAGTCAACTATAATGGTTGATAATAGG
>DATMYZ010000354.1:0-2256 GCA_035560675.1 Clostridia bacterium | reverse complement strand
ATATAAGGAAATAACTGCAAAAATTTTGAGCTTGCTGTACGGCACACCAAAATATTAAAAAATTGTGCTGCACCGCCTCAAATGTAAAAATAACAAGGAGGTCTGTGGTCATGTCGCTGGAAAAAATTATGGTAGCGGATGATGACAAAAATATCTGCGAGTTGCTAAGGCTTTATCTCGAAAAGGAGCAGTATACTGTCGTTATTGCAAATGATGGCAACGAGGCAATTGCAAAATTCAACGCTGAAGCGCCCGCACTGATTCTGCTCGATGTGATGATGCCCGGGCTGGATGGCTGGCAGGTCTGCCGCGAAATACGCAAAAAATCGAATGTTCCGATCATCATGATTACTGCCAAGGGTGAAACCTTTGATAAGGTGCTTGGTCTCGAACTTGGTGCCGACGACTATGTGGTCAAGCCTTTTGACTCTAAAGAGATTGTCGCCCGCATTAAGGCGGTGCTGCGTCGCACCGTAAACGGCGTACAGCCTGAGAGCACCATACGCGAGGTCAGCTTTGACAAGCTTATTGTCAATATGACAAAATATGAGCTCAAGGTGGATGGCAAGGTCGTGGACACGCCGCCCAAGGAACTGGAGCTTTTGTTTCATCTGGCTTCGAACCCCAACCGCGTTTATACCCGTGATCAGCTGCTTGACGAAGTGTGGGGCTTCGAATACTACGGCGATTCGCGCACGGTGGACGTGCACATCAAGCGTCTGCGCGAAAAACTCGAGGGTATTTCGGAAAAATGGACGCTTAAAACCGTTTGGGGCGTGGGATACAAGTTTGAAACCAAGGATTGATCCCCGATGAAAAGAAATCTTTTTTCTCGATATTTTAGCCTTTGCGCGTCAATAATACTAACCAGCATCGTGCTTTTAGGCGTGATGCTGGTCACGCTTTCTGCACAATATTTTAAGGAAGAAAATCTTGATTCACTTAAAAAGAAAGCCGATCAGGCCGCCAGACTGGTTGCTATAAACTATCAGGTCAACGAATCGCGTTATATTGACGCACAGGTTATTACCACGAATTTTGCCATACTCTCAACTGCGGCCGAGGCGGATATTTTTCTAACCGATGTTGAGGGAAAGACGCTGATCTGTCTCGATGCCTCCGGCTGTTCACATAAGGCCAACATTGTGGATCAGGCGGTGATGAAGGTGGCGGCAGAGGGCGGCTATCGGGGCGTCACGCGACTAAACGGCATTTATTCTGGTGCTACCTATGTAGTAGGGGTGCCGGTTGTAATTGCGGTGTCGGATGGAACTGCAAACCAGACTATCGGCGTTGTGTTTGCTGGGGCGAGTGCTTCTGAAATGTCGCGCTTTTTAAAAGATGTATTTCGCATCTTTTTAATCGGTGCTGTGCTGGTTATAGCGGTGTCGTTTGTCGTGATTTACTTTACCACTGAGGCGATGGTGCGCCCGTTGCGCGCCATGCTTAAAGCGACCGACAGCTTTGCTAAGGGCGACTTTACAGTGCGTGTGCCAGTTGAGGGTGACGAAGAGATTGAGCAGCTTGCCATGGCGTTTAATAACATGGCTTCAAGCCTTGCAACACTTGAATCGACCCGTCGCTCGTTTATTGCCAACGTGTCTCATGAGCTTAAGACCCCCATGACGACCATAGGCGGATTTATCGATGGCATTTTAGACGGCACCATTCCGCAGGAGAAATACCCGCATTATCTGGGTGTTGTCTCAAACGAAGTCAAGCGGCTGTCGCGCATGGTGGTTTCGATGCTTAACATTTCGCGCATTGAAGCCGGCGAGATGCAGCTGAGGCCACAAACCGTTGACGTTCAGGAGATTATTTTGCGGACAGTTTTGGGCTTTGAACAGGTGCTTGAGCAGAAGCATATCGATGTGGTCGGGCTGGATGCCGAAAAGGTTTTTGCTGAGGCCGACCCTGATCTGGTTCATCAGATCACCTATAACCTGATAGAAAACGCGGTTAAATTTACGCCGGATCGCGGCGTTCTTTCGGTGGAATATAAAAACGAGGGCAAGCTTTTGCATATCGCCATACGCAACACCGGCGAGGGTATTCCCAAGGAGGAAATTCCGCGCCTGTTTGACCGCTTTTATAAGAGTGACCGTTCGCGCAGCATCGATACCAAGGGCGTCGGATTAGGACTGCACATCGTCAAGTCGCTTGTCCATTTGCAGGGCGGCACTATTACGGTGCGCTCGGTCGAGGGTGAATATACCGAGTTTAACTTTACGCTGCCGACCGCGCAGAAGCCTGGGC
>DATMYZ010000353.1:0-4252 GCA_035560675.1 Clostridia bacterium | reverse complement strand
ACATTTTATAAGCGTGGAAGGGGTCATTTTATGATAGACATCAATAAAATCATCGACTTAAAAACCTTGCAGCAGATTCAGGACAGGTTTTCAGAGGCAACGGGGTTGGCTGCCATCGCTGTCGATATTAACGGGAATTATATCACAAAAGGCAGCAATTTCACGGATTTTTGCATGAAATACACCCGCGGTTCCACAGAGGGGCTGCGCCGCTGTGTCAAATGCGACAACGAATGTACGGGGACGTATTACTGCCATGCGGGTCTTATGGATTTTTCGTCGGATCTTGTGATCAACGGCGAGAAGGTGGGCGCGATTATTGGCGGTCAGGTTTTGCCAAAACCACCGGATGAAGAGGAATTCCGCAAAATTGCGCGGGAGCTGGGCATAAACGAAAGCGACTACATAAACGCACTGCGTCAGGTGCCCATCAAGGACGAAAAGAGCATTCACGCCGCGGCAAGCCTATTGGCCGACATCGTTAATATGATGATCAACCTTAAATATATTGAGGCCATCAACCAGAAAAAGGTCGAGGTTTTTAACGCGGAGCTTTCAAGTGTGACAGTGGACATCAACAACATCAAATCCAGTACCGATGATCTTGAAAATATCGCCTCTATGGAAAATATCCTTTCAATCAATGCCATGATCGAGGCCTCCAGAGCCGGACAAGCTGGCGCCAGCTTTGCCATTGTCGCGCGCGAAATGGGCGAGCTTTCGAAAAAATCTGCCGGTGTTTATGACAAAATACAAGATTTTGCACAGCATGTCTCAGACGCGGTAAACAGAATGAACAAGGTCGTGCTTTAAAAATGCTTCTGACTGCCGATAAAGTCACGGCGGTTTGACGATTTGCACGAAATAATTCCGCTTAAAGGGGCAGTGGGAAAACCCCTTGCGGGGGTTCTCCCACGCAAAAACAGTCCGCCGGACTGTTTTTGTGCCCTCTCCTGCGCTTTTAAATGATAAAATGACGTACGGGACGCTGTCCCGCGCCCTGCAAGCTTTTGAAAAAGCTTGGCCTAAGCTTTAAATTCATGTGGCTTTTTTCGTCATATAGTTTTCAGATAAGCTGAAGCCCCGCCATTTGGCAGGGCTTTTTTGTTTTGGAATTCAGTTTTTAGCCGCCTTGAGGGCCGCTTGCTGCTCGCGGGCGATGCGCGCACGCTCTTGCTGCCAGTTTTCGGTCAGCGGGTGCGCCTTTGTCTTGGTTTCGTTTGAGAGTACCGTCGAATCCGTGTCGGAGAGCATCTCGACCACTTCAGCCTCGTTACGGGGCTTATTGCGGGTCCAGACCTGTTCAATCAGCACATCCCTGAGCTTGCCGCAGCGCAGCGCCGCTTTAGCCAGTGCGTCAAAGCCGCTGCGAAACTCGGTTTCCATCAGACCGGCTTTTAATTCCAGCAGCGAATATAAAAAGTCGATGTAGACGCCGCTGGCCTGCCCGATGGCGTCGGGAAAGGGGTTGACCGCCATCGCCGAAATGTAAAGCTGCCGGGTCAGAATATCCAGAAATGCGCAGCGGGCTTCATGCGGAATTTCGCCGCGCAGCGTATCGACGCCGCCGTCGCCATCCACACTGATGAGCTTTTTAGCCTTGAGCTTTTGCAGTAGGTCAATCTCGCGCGGGACGGGGTTGCCGTTTTGGTCGTAGTCGGTTTCGGCCGTTTCACCCGCATAGTTTTTGATGACCCAGATAATTTCCTGCATGTCGTCGATGTCGTTGGCAAAGCCCGAGACCAGTTTGTCGATGGCATCGACGAGCGCGCGGTACATGGGCAGATCGCCCGTGCCGCCGCCGTTGTTGCGAAATTCGATGAACGGAATCTCACCGTAGCTGTGGGGGATGACGCCGTTTTCGCCCAAGGCGGCGTCGCGCGTCAGGACGCCGTTTTCACCCGCAATATAATAGGTGACGTCGCGGTCCGTCCAAAGCTCGTGCCGTACGATTTTACGCTCTGGTATGCTCACGCTGCGGATCAGATATTTGAGCCGCGGCCGGATGGATTCGGGGTCGTAGACCGGGCGAATCTGCTCGGGCGGTACCGGCCAGTAACAGAATGCGCCGTCTGTACCATACCAGTAGGCCAGCCAGCCCGCGCCGCAGTTGGTGGCATCCACACCCAGCAGCTTGACCACCTTGGGGTAGTCGCCGCCAAGGGCTTCGCTCAGTGCTTTGGCGGCCAGATCGTCACCGGGCGCGTCGAGCTGCGGCGGGTAGGTCAGCAGATAGCCGACCTTCTGGTCGGTGATGATGCGGTGCCAGTTGGTTGGAATGCGGTTATCCGCCGAGTGCAGCGGGTTCTTGCCCAGCTTGCGCAGATAGCCGTTCACCTCCGCAATGGCAGCAGCACCACTGCGGCAAACGGCGTTGTGGTTTTCGTAATAGCTGCGCGCCTCGCGGGCAAGTGCCGCTTGTTTCGCATGATTATCCTCAGTGTCGCGCAATAGCTTTTCTAATAGCTTTGGCATGGGTCATCCTCCTTCTATTTGCGTGAAATTAAAAGTTTTGGTCAAGCTTTTCCAAAAGCTTGTGGGGATTTGGGGCTACGCCCCAAGCGTGTTTGCATTCGTCAAAAGCACAGGAGGGGGGCGGCAAAATAGTCCGGGGGACTGTTTTGCCGAGGGGGAACCCTTGCCAGGGGTTCCCCTATGCCGCCGTGAGCGGCATTAAAATGTTTTACTTGATGGCAGAGGTATTTTGTTTCGCGCGCTTCGCTGCGAAACTTGCCCCCACCCCAACCCCTGCCCCGGTGGGGGCAGGGGCCTCACCCCTAAATCCCCTGAGGGGACTTAAAGCATACGGCTTGTTGGTGAACGGGTGCCCCACGCGAATACGTTGCCGACCCACCCAAGGCAAATGGGCGCTCACATAATGGGCAGCGGAATGTTCGCGCCCACACGGTTAGCTTGGCCTCTTGAGGACGCGACGTCGCTTCCATCGCGCCGCCGCGTGTAGCTAAAGCTAAGCCTCATTTCCTCGGCAGATAGGCATTCGCCAACCTAATCCTGGGGGTGATTCCTAAGAGGGGGCTGGCGAAGGCCCCCTCTTTTGGTCGTTGGAAAGAGGGGATATCCAAGGGGGGAAACGTCGAAAGGTTTCCCACTTGGGCGGTCTTTTTCCCACTGCTTTTTCTGGCGGCAGAAAAAGCGGTGCCTGCGGAGCAAACAAACCTTTGACGTTGCGCCGACATCACCCGCGCCAGCGAGAGAAACCCCTTCAAAACTTCACCCCGCGCCGCGTCATATCCCCCTCGCAGGCATATCGAACAGCATCAATATGATGATTCTCCTTGTCCGGATATTGCGAAAGCAGCCGCCCCTCGCGGTCTCTGCCGATGGCATAGCTGCAAAACTCCCGGGCGGATTCGGGGCATCTGACCGGGTCGATGACAATTTCTTCAAGGTCAGAAAGCCACTTGATACCGTAGGTCACCGAGTCGGGGCCTTTTTTCGCCCCCGCCACCCGCAGGCCGTAGCCCTTCATCTCGTCGATGCTCTTCGGCTCGGCTGAGTCACAGATAATCCGTGCGGAACCGGCCTCTTTTTGGATGTACACCGCCGCCGCCCGGTTGGAGATGCGCAGCGCATGCAGTTCGAAAAACAGATACAGCCGCCGGCGCGCCGCGTCAAAATGGCAGACGTTATAGGCGAACGGGTCGGCGGCATAGCCCCAGTCGATGCCGCGGCGCAGGTTATCAAACCGCGCAATTTCCTGCGCTGTGATCTCGCGCAGCGTCACGTTTTTGAATACCTCGCCGCCCGTGCCCACCGCCTCACCCAGATATTCGTGGCGGTAAGCCTCGGGCCGAACCTGTGCCAGATGCGCAGCCTCGGCCAGAAACTGTTCGCCCAGCCACGCGGGCGGCACACTGCGGTAGTCGGAATGATGCGCCAGCGTGTCGCCGCGCAGTGCGGCCTCGGCCACCTCGCGGTTGACCCAGTCGCCCTGCGCCTTGGGCGGGTTAAACGAGTAGAAATTGACAAACTGCTCGCCACCTCGGTTGACCGACTGTAGCACGCTGCGGATCTTCTCGGCGCCCTCCAGCTCGTTGACCTCTTCAAACCATGCGTATTTGATATACCCGCGCTCGGCCTTCACCGATTTCAGCTTCGCTGCGTCGTCCAGACCCCGGAACAAAATGCTCTGCCCCGTGGGCAGATAGGTCAGCTTTAAGGGCGACAGCGACGGCTCCCACAGCGTTGGCACCCCCAGCGCCCCCACCGCCCACAAAAGCTGCGCAAACAC
>DATMYZ010000352.1:0-3054 GCA_035560675.1 Clostridia bacterium | reverse complement strand
GTTTTGCCTGTTTTAAGCGATAGCTGTGGGTCTATCAACCGCTGATTGCGGCTGCCGCGAAACCGCAGTGACAAATCGCGCTGAGAGAGCACAAACCGGCCCTCCACCAGCAGACAGCAATGCGAAAGCAGCTCTAGAATGGCGGGATTCTCGCCGCCCTTCTTCAGCAGTTCCTCGTATGTATAGCCCGAAAAGGCTACCACATCCTTGCCGCGCCTGCGCACAGCCTGCGCTAAAGGCAATAGGCCCGTAGCCTGCTCAAACGGCTCTCCACCCGAAAGGGTGACGCCGCGCAACAGTGGGTCGGCGTCAAAGGCATCGAGAATCTTTTGCAAAGCGCAATCATAGCCTCCCAACGGGTCGTGCGTATCTGGGTTGTGGCAACCCGGACAATGATGGGGACAGCCCTGCACAAACACCGTCAGGCGTATGCCCGGCCCATCTACAATAGACTCGCGGACAATGCCCGCGAGCCTGATGCTGCCAGACAATTCATTTACGCTCACAGGCGCTCCAACCCGCCCGAAAGGCTATGCTTTACCCGGTCATTAACCTCGGCGTGTTTGGCGTTGTTAAAGCGGTCAAGCGTACCGACCAGATAGCCCGTAATTCTGCGGATGCGCTCAAAGCCAACACCCTCGCCTACCATTTCGACTGCTATTGTATTATTTTTCATTGTTTTCTCCTCCTTGATCGGTAATGCTGTTCGGAACCCGATCGGCCTCTTCGGCGATATCGCCGCAGCAACCGAGCGTTGTGGAATTCAAATGTTTATATACACCAAGTTTTTTAAGCTTTTCTACTGGAATAGCTTCTCCCTCGTGCCGGCCGCAACGCGGACAAACCTCGTCGATAATGCCGGTGTAGCCACAGATGGGGTCTCGGTCAACCGGATGATTTATAGACCCGTAGCCAACACCGCATTCCTTCATATAACGAACGATTGACTCAAACGCGTCTAGGTTCTTCACCGGGTCGCCGTCCAGCTCTACATATGAGATATGGCCCGCATTGGTCAGCGCATGATAGGGGGCCTCTAGCCGGATTTTGTCATAGGCCGAAATGGAATACTTGACAGGTATATGGAATGAATTGGTGTAATACTCTTTATCAGTAACGCCCGGAATAATGCCGTACTGCTTCTTATCGAGCCGCACAAACCGTCCAGAAAGGCCCTCTGCCGGAGTTGCGATGACCGTATAATTAAGACGGGTTCTCTGGCTCTCCTCATCCATGCGCTTTCTGATGCAGCCTATAATTTCAAGGCCCAGATTCTGCGAAGCCTGAGATTCGCCATGGTGCTTACCGGTCAGCGCCGTCAGGCACTCGGCCAGACCGATAAAGCCGACGGTGAGGGTACCGTGCTTGAGTACTTCGCCAACTGTATCTTCGGTGCCAAGCTTATCGGAATCCATCCAAATGCCCTGCCCCATCAAAAACGGGTAGTTCTTAACCTTTTTGCTGGCCTGGATTTGGAAGCGTTCCGTCAACTGGTCAATAACCAGATCCAGCTCCAGCTCAAGCTGATCGAAGAAAAAGTCGAGGTTATGGTTAGCCTTAATGGCCAATCTTGGCAGGTTAATGGATGTAAAGCTCAAATTGCCCCTTCCGGTGACGATCTCACGTGTGGGGTCGTAAACATTGCCAATAACGCGGGTGCGGCAACCCATGTAGGCGACCTCGGTCTCGGGGTGACCAGGCTTGTAGTACTTAAGGTTAAAGGGGGCGTCAATGAACGAAAAGTTCGGAAAGAGCCGCTCAGCTGAAACCTTACAGGCCAGCTTAAACAGGTCGTAGTTAGGGTCGCCGGGATTATAGTTAGTTCCTTCCTTGACTTTGAAAATATGAATCGGAAAGATAGCTGTCTCGCCATTGCCCAAGCCTGCTTCAGTCGCCAGTAGCAGATTACGAGTGATGATGCGTCCCTCGGGCGAAGTATCAGTACCATAATTAAGCGACGAAAACGGTATCTGCGCACCGGCGCGGGAATGCATGGTGTTCAAATTATGTACGAGAGCCTCCATGGCCTGATAGGTGCTGCGTTCTATCTCTTGGTCGGCAAACTTACGGGCAAATTTATGGGCCTTTTCGTAGACCTCCTTGCCCAGTGCCGGCTCTAAAATCTTTTTCTCCGCTTCGTTATACCCATTATTAGCGTCTATGGCCGGCCATAGTTTGGTGTTTTCCTCCACTTTGTCAATTGTATCGCGTGCCAGCTTATCGGCGTTCGCGATTTCTTCCATTTCGAGCGCCTTGATCAGGTTATTGCGGTACAGCGTGCGGTAGCTTTTCGCCACGCCCTTCGACATATCAAAGTCGAAATTCGGAACGCTCTGACCGCCATGCTGATCATTCTGGTTGGACTGAATTGCAATGCAGGCCAGCGCAGAATAGCTTTGAATAGAATTGGGTTCGCGCAAAAATCCATGCCCGGTCGAAAAGCCGCCGTCAAAAAGCTTGGTTAAATCAATCTGGCAGCAAGTTGTAGTCAGTGCCAGAAAGTCCAGATCGTGGATATGAATATCACCCACAAGATGCGCCTTGGAATGTTCGGGCTTTAAAATGAACATCTCATAAAACTGCTTGGCACCCTCCGACCCGTATTTGAGCATGGTGCCCATGGCGGTATCTCCGTCGATGTTGGCATTTTCACGCTTGATGTCATTTTCCTTGGCCTCGCGAAAGGTTAACCCTTCATAAATCTTCATCAAACGGGTGTTCATCTCTCTCACGCGTGTACGCGCCGAGCGGTAGAGGATGAATTCTTTGGCGGTTCGGGCATGGCCGTTTTCGATAAGCGTGTGCTCGACGGCATCTTGAATTTCTTCGACGGTGGGTGTCTGCCTCCCCTTGGAATCCAGATAAGCCACCACCTGATTGGCCAGCGCTTCTGCGGTGTCGTGATCGCTGCCCCCAAGCGCCTGCGCAGCCTTGTAGATTGCCTGTGTAATCTTATCGAGTTCAAATGGAACCATGCGGCCGTCCCGCTTGATGATAAAAGTAATCATTGGAGCTCCTCCACAATATATTGTATTTGACTATATGATTCTACCA
>DATMYZ010000351.1:0-4735 GCA_035560675.1 Clostridia bacterium | reverse complement strand
AGAACGAAGACACCGGCATTATATACTTTATGCTATGATCAAAAATAGAAAGGCGGGTGAAACAGTATGACAGTTTTACTGGCTATAGCAGCACTTGGAACGTTTCTGATCGGCTATCTTGCGGTGCGACGCCTAGATCTGTTCTTGGAGAGGGGTAGCTTTCTTGATACCCCGCAAGGGCGTGCCAATGAAGGCGTTCTGGTATATGGGGCACCGGATGTCGTATATAAAATTAAAAAGTCCGGACTAAAATGCAGGACCCTCTTATCGCCCACTTTTCCGGCGGATGGTTTTTACTCAGCTCTGTTTGCACTGTCAGGTGATGATAACAAAAATTTAGCGATATGTCGTGCCGCACAGTGCGCTGACCCCGGTATTTATATTATTGCGCGCTGTAACGCGCCTGAAATGCGCATATTTTTTGAAGCCACAGGCGCAAGACAATTACTTGAAGCAGGCGAGTCTCTTGATATTTTGCTTGCGGAATTGTGGGGTGTTGACAGATGAATATAAAACATTGGCGTGCAACGCAAATTCTTGCTGCCGGATTTGCCTTAATTATTTTGATAGGGGGACTGCTTTTAAGCCTGCCCGCTGCCAACCGCGGCAGTGAAGCTATTCCGTTTTTGAACGCGCTGTTTACCTCGGCTTCCGCCACCTGTGTTACGGGGCTTGTTGTGTATGATACGTGGACGCAGTTTTCGATATTTGGGCAGGTCGTTATTTTGCTGTTGATTCAAGTCGGCGGGCTTGGATTCATGACCGTTGCCATTTTGTTTTCGCTTGCGGTGGGAAGACGCATTGGCTTGCGTGAGCGCTCGCTTCTGGCCGAGGCCGTCAGCGCTATGCAGGTCGGCGGCGTTATTCGTCTGGTTCGAAGAATGCTAATCGGAACAGCTGTTTTTGAAGGTATTGGTACGGCTCTCTTGGCGTTAAGGTTTGTTCCTTTGTATGGTATCGGACGCGGTCTGTGGTTTGCTGCTTTTCACTCTATATCTGCTTTTTGCAACGCGGGCTTTGACCTGATGGGTATTCACACACCATCATCTTCTCTGATCTATTTTTATAACGACCCGTTGGTGGTACTCACAATTGCCATACTGATCATTGTGGGTGGCATCGGTTTTGTGGTTTGGAACGATCTTGTGGAAAGCCGGTTTTGTCCTGGCAAGCTCAGGCTCCATACGCGCGCGGTGCTCATTGCAACCATGTCACTTTTGATTATCGGCACGCTTCTTTTTTGGCTGTTAGAATATGATTGGGCGTTCTCTGCCATGAGTGCGCAAGAGCGGATTCTGTCGGCGTTTTTCCAGTCTGTTACGCCGAGGACGGCGGGTTTTAACAGCGTCAATATGGCTGCGCTTTCAGATGGGGGAAAACTCGTAACTATGATTTTAATGTTCATCGGGGCCGCTCCAGGCGGCACGGGCGGAGGTATCAAGGTAACTACGCTGGTTGTTATGGCCGCAACGGTGCTTGCCTCGCTTCGCAACCGGGAGGACGTTTCCCTGTGGCATTTTCGCCTAGAGGCCGAAACGCTGAGGCGCACCTTCTGCGGCGTGTCGGTTTATCTGGTCATGACCGTTTGCGGTGTTCTGGTGCTTTGCATACAGGGGCAGCCTGTTGCCGATGCCGCTTTTGAGTGCCTGTCCGCCATTGGAACGGTGGGGCTTTCAACCGGTATTACAGCTGAGCTGCCGCCATTGTCGCGCATCGCTGTGATATTATTAATGTACGCGGGACGCGTTGGCAGCCTGACGGTTTTTTTGGCTGTTTCAAGATCACACAGAGGGGCAAAATTAAGAAATCCTATCGGCAAGGTTATTGTCGGTTAGTTTGAAAGGATGGGTCGGAATATGAGATCGATGCTTGTCATAGGCGCCGGGCGCTTTGGTAAAAACCTTGCTGTGAAGCTTGCGGAGCTTCACAATGAGGTTATGCTGGTGGATGTGGACGAGGAAGCTGTTCACAAGCTGGAGCCATTCGTCACGCGGGTACAGATCGGCAACTGTATGGACAGGGATGTCCTTGCCGAATTGGGCGTGCGCAATTTTGATATATGCTTTGTCTGCATCAGCGATAATTTTCAGTCGTCGATGGAAATTACATCGCTGCTTAAAGAACTGGGTGCACCGTATGTTGTTGCAAAATCAGACCGGGAGATTCACGCTGATCTTCTCAAAAAAATTGGTGCTGACGATGTTGTGTATCCAGAGCGGGATATGGCACAGCGCACAGCGATTCGTTATTCGGCAAAAGGGGCTTTTGACTATATTGAGTTATCTCCGGAATATGCTATTATGGAAATAGAGCCCCCTGCCGATTGGTGTGGGCAGAACATTCGGGAATTAGACGTTCGAACAAGGCACCGCGTCAATGTTATCGGTGTGCGGACCAGCCAACATATTCTGCCGCTGATCAGCGCCGACCATGTTTTTAGCGCACAGGAACATATTATTGTAGCGGGGGAGCAAAAGGATATACTAAAAATGATCAGTAAAAAATAATCAACTTGCGGAGGTGTTCATCACGGTTAATCATGGCGCAAAAACTGTTTTTGTCATGGGTCTGGCGACAGGCTGCGCGCTGCTGATCAGCTTTTTGGGCGTTGGCAACGAGAGTATTATCATGGTGTTTTTGCTTAGCGTCTTGTTTACGGCGGTGCTGACCAGCAGCCGGGGATGGGCCATCGGTGCGGCACTTCTTTCTGTTATGCTTTTCAATTTTCTGTTCACAGAACCGCGTTACTCCTTTTTCATATATAGTACAAACGATTTAATGTTGCTTATGTTCTTTTTGGTTACAGGCATCGTTTCCGGTACGGTGACCTCGCGCTTACAGAACGAAATGAAGCTGGCCAGTCAAAATGAGCGCACCGCCAGAATTATGTATCGGATTGCTTCGGGGTTTCTATCAGCCAGCGGCAAAGAAAGCGTCATCAAAAAAGCGGAGGATCTGGTCAGGGAATATGCGGGGCTGGATTGCAAGATTGACTTGGATCAGACGGGAAGCGGCGCAGGGTACGAAATTATCAGCGGCTCCGGTCGGCTTGGCCGGCTGACGTTGCCAGACAAAAAGGCAGAGGGGCAGCAGCTTTTGATTCTTCAAGCTGTCTGCACGCAGCTTGGTATTGCGCTCGAACGTGAGACACTTGTGATAGATCGTGCAAAAATACGGTTGGCGATGGAACGTGAGCAACAGCGTGGCATGCTTCTGCGCTCGGTTGCACACGACCTGAGAAGCCCCCTCACAGCCCTGTCTGGAGCCGGAAATCTTCTTGCAGATAACTACGATTCGCTATCTGTTTCCGAACGCAGAAAATTAGCCTCCGATATCAGTGAAGAGATTGTTTGGCTGACCGATCTTGTTGAAAATATTCTGAATATGACCCGCATCAGTGAACAGAAAATAGTCCTGCACAAACAGGACGAAGTCATTGATGATGTTATCGGCGAGGCGGTGAAGCACACCGAACGACTGTTACGTGAACGCAATTTTCAGGTAAAACTGCCAGAAGAGGTCGTCACCGCACCGATGGACGGGAAGCTGATTGCGCAAGTCATCATCAACCTTTTAGAAAACGCTGTCCGGCATACGCCTTCAGACAGCCATATCACGCTGACTGTAGGAGCGGGGGACAGGCTGACCGTTTCGGTCGCAGATACCGGGGGGGGCATCCCGGCAGCTATACGTAGTCATCTGTTTGAGCGCTTTGTCACACAGGATGAAGAAATTGTGGATGGACGCCGGGGTCTGGGGCTGGGCTTGGCTATATGCAAGGCTATTGTAGAGGCACACGGCGGGGCGATTCATGTGGTGGATAATATCCCCACAGGGTCGATATTCACCTTCACATTGCCTATGGAGGAAAGCTATGACTGACAAACGGACCATACTTGTTATTGAGGATGACAAGTATATTTCACACTTTATCGACATTTCGCTGTCTAAAGAAAATTACAATGTGCTGACAGCCCCGACAGCCGCAGAAGGAATGTTCCTGTTTTCTTCGCACCGGCCTGATATCGTCTTGCTAGATCTTGGTTTGCCCGACAGGGATGGCGTTGATCTGCTAAGGGAGCTTCGGACTTTTTCTGACGTGCCTGTTTTGATTGTTTCGGCACGCGGACAGGAAAAAGAGAAAATTGCAGCACTTGATCTTGGAGCCAACGATTATATCACAAAGCCTTTTCATATGGGCGAGTTGATGGCACGCATCCGCGTTGCGCAACGTTCTATGCAAAAGGCGTTGACGGAGACAGGTGAAATGATTTTTTCCTGCGATTGGCTGACGGTGGATTATGAAAAGCGCAAAGTCTTTGTTGAGGAGAGCGAAATCCATCTGACACCGACAGAATACAAAACGCTGCTTCTTCTGATTGCTAACAAGGGTAAGGTGCTGACGCACAACTACATTATCAGGCAGATTTGGGGATACGATGGCGGAGACAGCAAAAGTGTGCGTGTCTTTATGGCTAACCTTCGCCGAAAGCTGGAGAAGGACACCACTCACCCGCGTTTTATTTTAACCGAGGTCGGAATAGGTTACCGTTTTGCCGATGAATAACCGCTTGTTTTTGTTGAGTATTATAATTTAAGGCCCAGCGCGGTTTTATCAAGGTTGTACGTTATCAAGATAAATGACAACCCGGGATAGAACGGGACGACGCGGGAACAACCGTGAAAAATCCGCTGTTTATGCGGGATTGTGCGGGAAACGGCCCCCGAAAACGCG
>DATMYZ010000350.1:0-11233 GCA_035560675.1 Clostridia bacterium | reverse complement strand
ACACTATATAAAAAGGTATGGAGGTGCTCTGAATTGAATTTGATAAAATGTGCGCACCATTGTGTCCATCAAAAAGACGGCTATTGCACATTACAGCAGTTAAACCAGAGCAACGCCAGTATGAACACCGACTGTATTTATTATTGCAGCGCGTCACGCGAACAGCCGCCGCAAATCCCCCACGCTTCTGACAGCAATCAGCTTTAGCCCCGGATAATTTGCCGCATTAATACTTTCGGCATTTTGCTGTGGTAAAATAATCTGTCTAAAACCCAGCCGGTACGCTTCCCCTACCCGCTGCTGCGCACGACTGACAGTACGAATTTCTCCGGCAAGACCGACCTCGCCAAACGCCGCCAAGGATTCATCAACCGGCTTGTCCAAAAGGTTTGAAATCAACGCCAGCACCACCGATAAATCTGCAGAAGGCTCATCCAGTCTTAATCCTCCAACCACATTGATGTACACATCCAACGTACCAAAAAAATAGCCGCAGCGCTTCTCAAGAACAGCCAGCAGCATAGCGGCACGATTAAAATCAAAGCCATTTGTGCTGCGTTTTGACACTGGATAGCTACTTTTACTGACCAGCGCCTGAATTTCAGCTAGAATCGGTCGGGTTCCTTCTACCACCGCAGTCACGCAGGTACCAGAGGTATGTTCTGGGCGACCGGAAAGCAGCAAAACCGAGGGGTTGTCCACCTCTTCTAACCCTTGATCAGTCATCTCAAACACACCGATTTCGTTTGTAGAGCCAAATCGGTTTTTAATGGCACGCAAAATGCGATAAGAAAGGTTGCGCTCGCCCTCAAAATAAAGAACGGCATCCACCATATGCTCTAAAACCTTCGGCCCTGCAATTGCACCATCCTTATTAACGTGTCCGACAAGAAACAGTGGTATTTCACGGTCCTTTGCGGCACGCGTTAGCCGTTGTGTACATTCTCTAACCTGTGTAACACTGCCGGATGACGAAGAAAGCTCAGCAAAACTAATGGTTTGTATCGAATCAATAATGACAAGATCGGGGCCGCACTGCTCAATGGTGGCCAAAATCTGGATCAAATCGGTACTGGCGCAAATCAACATACCCTCGTTACTGACACCCAGTCGCAAGGCACGCAGCTTGATCTGCCGTACACTTTCTTCGCCAGTAACATATAGAACCTTGAGCATGGCAGCAAGCGGCTGGCACATTTGCAACAACAGCGTGGATTTTCCGATGCCTGGATCGCCGCTGATGAGCACCACCGAGCCCGGCACCATTCCCCCGCCCAGCACGCGGTCAAGCTCAGTGATTCCGGTGATATAGCGTATCTCTTCGCCTGATTCAACTGTGTTTAAGGCGGACACTGCGGCCGGCAGAGTGTGCACAGCAACGCTTCCGGATAGCTTTTGTGGCGCTTGTGCCTTCATCTCTTCGTTCATGGTGTTCCAGCTGCCACAATCGGGGCATTTACCCAGCCATTTGGCGCTTTCAAAGCCACATTCCGAGCAGGTAAACACCATTTTAACTTTCTGAGCCATCGACGACTTCCCCTTCTTTTCCGTTCTGAATTTGCAGTTCGGTGACCGATTGCAATATTTTAAACGCCAGCTGCTGTTGGTATTCCGGTTGCTGAAGTCGCTGGCTATCATCGCTGTTTGATATAAAACCGCACTCCACCATTACAGCCGGATTACTCGTGTGGCTAAGAATGTAGAGATTGCTCCCTGCGGGTTTTATTTCACGTTTATTTTCCGGTTGCAGCGTGTTTCGAATATTATCCTGTATCTTTTGCGCCAACGAACGGCTTTGCGGGTTATTAGTACTATAAAATACCTGTGTTCCCCACGGAGATCTCTTCGGAAAATAGTTTTGGTGTATGCTAATAAAAATCGCATCAGGATGTTGTTTTGCTAAAGCTAGTCGATGATGGATATCTGATACTTTCTGTTTTCGTACCCCGGTTACGCCCTCTTCATGCACCGATTCATCGGTACTGCGCACCATGATGACATCATACCCGTTCAACTGCGCAAGGCTGCAAAGTTTTTTGGAAATCGAAAGGTTGATATCCTTTTCTAATATATCATCTACGCCCGTTGCGCCGCCATCCATTCCCCCGTGTCCCGCGTCAATAATAATCATCGGAGAAGCTGGTGAATGTAGATTATTCATAACCCTTGTCACGGAATAAATCCCCAATCCGCAGGCAAAAACCAACAGGATACTTAACGCGGCACAAAAAAGTATTTTTTTATGCATATTGCCACCTCCCCCAAAGCATTGATATGCAGAAAAGGCAGGTAGAATGCTATTTATGTTTATCATATCAGAAACAGAACAAACGTTCAATAGTTTGGCAAAAATAATAAGACCGGCATATTTACCGATCTTATATTCGCTCTTGGAGGCGCCACCCGGAATCGAACCGGGGATAAAGGTTTTGCAGACCTCTGCCTTACCGCTTGGCTATGGCGCCATAAACACGGGCGGCAAACGCCGCGCCGTTTGCCTGAGAGCAACTCAGGCTATAAAAAACTGGAGCGGGTTACGAGGCTCGAACTCGCTACCTCCACCTTGGCAAGGTGGCGCTCTACCAGATGAGCTAAACCCGCATTAACTGGTGCCTTCGGTCGGAATCGAACCAACGACACGAGGATTTTCAGTCCTCTGCTCTACCAACTGAGCTACAAAGGCATATCTATGCCTTGGCAAAACCGCCGTAGGCAAGAGAAATGGCGACCCGGATGGGACTCGAACCCACGACCTCTAGCGTGACAGGCTAGCGTTCTAACCGACTGAACTACCGGGCCATATTGGTCTTACAAACGAGCAACATGGCAGCTCAGCTAACCAACTGTCATCGTTTCAGCGACTTTGTTATTATATAACAATCGCACACATTTGTCAACAGCTTTATATATAAAATCCATCAAGAAAAGCACATTGACTATAAATGCTCATGTTTTTGGCTTTACAATGTGCGTACTGACGTTAACAGTCGCCAAATTATGTGATAACATCGGCAGACTTCTAAATTTCTGATACTTTGGCTCAAAAGACTTTTACATCACCCTTATGAATAGATTGATCCTTTGTGGTAAACAGTAATTCTAAAGAAATCGCGAAAGGGGTTTATATCATGGAACACAAAAGAATCATTAAAGGCAACAATACGACTGTTCCCACCGGCTCGGAACTGTTAAGCGCGTTTGAAACCTATGCCGTTACTGAAAAGCACAAAGCCGGCAAGGGTGATGCGCCGCTCAACAGTGCTGAGTGCGTTGCCGCCAGTAGAGAATTTATGATTGAAAACAAAAAATAATGCCAATGATTACTGTCTTTATACGGTAATCTGATTGCAGAGCCCATCATAAATGCCCTGTCCTATTCCCTTAACTTGCAACAGCTCTTCTTTTTGGGAAAATCCACCGTGTATTTCACGGTAGGCAATAATTTCGCTCGCCAGCACAGGGCCAATTTTGGGCAATTCTTGCAGCTCCTCGGTGGTGGCAAGGTTAAGGTTGACCATATAAACTTCCGAAGCCGAGGGCAACTGGTCATATGCTTCGGTGACGATGCCGTGGTCGTACAGCCGGTTTTCCCATAGCATGATGCCGATTAAGACAAGGAGCAGGCCAAGACAATAAATCAGAATAAAACAAAGCCACCGTTTTTGCCGCTTTTGCTGTTCTGCAACCATCTTTGCCGCTCCTTTACATAAGTACGTTTAATGTGTGTCTATATAGGCAATTAACGCTGCGATAGCTGCATCTTCGACATAACAGAGCGTACGTTCACACAATGACTGAATGTCACCTGGCGCATTTTGCGGGCAAAAAGATCGTACGCCCGGGAGCGAAAGCATTTCAAGGTCGTTGTAATAATCCCCTATCGTCAGTACCCGGCTGCGGTCAATCGACAGGTGCTTGATCAGCCATTCAATGGCACTGCCTTTTGAAACACCGTCCGGCATAATCTCAATAAAGCGATCACAGGATACCGTTGTGCGCATACCGCCGGTCAAATGCTTCTCAATGAACGCCAGCATCTCAGCTTGCTCGCTGGGGTGGTGATGAACGACCAGCTTACACCATGGGTCGGATACCGAAGCCAGCTCACCTGTCAGGCTGGGCAGCATCCAATCTGCGCTTACTCCCAGTTCTACGCGATGATCCGGGCACCAGACTGCGATGCTGTGCTGCGGATAGCATGCCAGCAGCGTATCCACCAGCGATTGAGCTGCGTCGGCAGGCAGTACATCAGCATTCAAGCTTTTCTGTCTGCCAAAATCGTATATTAGCCCACCATTTAACATGACGCAGGGCATATTTACGGGCAGCATTTTTTGCAGATCTACCGTCGTAGAATGCAATCCTCGACCTGTAGCCAGTGCAAAATGTCCACCGTTATCGGTAAAATACTGAAGCGCCTCTATATTTTTTTGCGGAATTTCAAACTTATCAGTTATCAGAGTACCATCCATATCTGAAAACAGACAGAAGCCGTCAAATTTTTTCATCAGTTCGTGCTCCTTCTGAGTTTATCAATAAAATCACTAAAATATTGGGGTAATGGCGATTCAAAAATAAGGTGCTCGCCAGTGATGGGATGAATAAAACCTAGCACAGCAGCATGTAGGCATTGTCCAGGCAAGGGAACTCGCTTTACAGGTCCGTAAACAGCATCACCCGCTACAGGATGGCCGATTGCTGCCATATGCACCCTAATTTGGTGCGTGCGTCCCGTTTCAAGTTGACACCGCAGCAGCGTAAACTGGGCAAACCGTTCCACTACTTCGTAGTTGGTGGCGGCATAACGAGAATTTTTCTCGATGATGCACATTTTCTTACGGTCAACGGGGTGTCTCCCAATCGGCTTTTCAATTCTCCCCTGTTCTTCCTTGACACGGCCGTGAACCACGGCAAAATAAAAACGGTCGATACTGTGCTCGGCAAACTGTGCAGACAGCCCTTCGTGCGTTGCATTATCCTTGGCAATGACCAGCAACCCGCTGGTATCTTTGTCGATGCGATGAACGATTCCCGGGCGGATAACGCCATTAATTGAAGAAAGTCTGCCCGCGCAATGATATAACACTGCATTCACAAGCGTACCGCTTAAATTTCCAGCCGCCGGATGTACCACCATGCCCTGCGGTTTATCAATAACCAACAGATGGTCGTCCTCATAGACGATGTTGATCGGAATATTTTCAGGAAAGGCATCTAGCTTTACAGGCTCCGGCTCACTGAATTCTACGATATCTCCGGCCTTTACCTTGAGACTTTTACCCGCCACGGCACCGTTACACAGCACCAACCGCTGCTCGCACAACAGCTGAACAGCGTTTCGGCTCATGGGCGGGTCTGACACAGCGCTGATTAAAGCGTCCAGCCGCATGCCGGCATACTCAGTCGTTACTTGAATCTGTATTGCCATCGTTCCTCTTTTCCTCATTCTTACGAAAGTGCTGCGACTTTTGACGTTCTGAGCGAAGCGCCGAAATGAGCATCAAACAGGCACCAACCACAACGCAGCAATCAGCCAAATTAAACATCGGATAACTAAAAAGTGCGTTGATGTCAATATAATCGACCACAAATCCGTGCCGGATACGGTCAATTAAATTACCTAGGCCCCCCGAAATAATCAGCAGAATGCAAAGGCGATCTAAAGTGCCCTTAATTTTACCGCTAAAGAGCAACCAGCCCGCGCCGCAAAGAATAGCTGCCACTAGAATGATCAGCAGCGTACGCTGGCCGGTAAAAATGCCGAAAGCAGCACCGCGATTTTCTACATAAGTAAAGCTTAAAACCCCTGGAATTATCGTCATGGTGCCGACAGGTGCCAGACTGTTAAGCGCCCAGAGCTTGATAAGCTGATCGCACGAGACCAGCACAGCTACTAATATCAAACATATCGTTACAGACATAAATTTATGAACCGTTCCTTCCGCTTGAGATACTCGGTTATTACTGAAGAACGGCGCATCACAAGTATATGATGCGCCGTTACTTGCACAAAGCCAAATTTATTTGACGATAGCCGCGCAGCGTGCGCAAAGCGTGGTATGAACATGATCTTTGCCAACAGTGTCGGAGAAGGACCAGCAACGCTCGCACTTCTCGCCATCCGCGCTAACCACCTCAATGCCAAGCCCGTCGATGTCGGCCACCTCGCCACCGGCGACGTCGGTAACCTCAACCTGTGAGACGATAAGCACCATCGGCATCAGCTCCTTAACTGAAGAGACAAAATCATACAGCTCACCCTGAGCATGGAGAATGACCTTGGCCTCGAGCGACTTGCCAATCTTCTTCTGCGCACGAGCCAGTTCAAGCACCTTGTTGGCGCTGTCGCGAAGCTCATGGATGCGGTCCCACTTAGCCATAAATGCGTCAGACGCTTTATCAGCGGTGCCGTTGGGCATCTCATGGAATACGACTGATTCGTCACTATCGCCCGCCTGCTTAGGCAGGTAGCGCCAGATTTCCTCAGCGGTGAAAGGGATGATCGGCGCCAGCATCAGCGTCAGGCCGCGCAGAATGCGGTAGATAGTAGTCTGGGCCGCGCGGCGCGCGTCTGAACCGGCTGCCTCAACATACAGACGGTCTTTAAGCACATCCAGATAGAAATTGGACATATCGACCGTGCAGAAATTGTGAATGGCGTGGTAGATAATATAAAACTCGTAAGTGTTATAAGATTCACGCACCTTCATCGCAAGGTCTGAAAGCTTTGCGAGCGCCCAACGATCAATATCAAACAGCTTGTCATCAGAGACCATATCCTTGTTCGGGTCAAAGTCATAGAGGTTGCCTAAAATGTAGCGTGCGGTATTGCGGATCTTTCTATAGACCTCAGAAAGTTGCTTTAAAATCTCCTTAGAGACGCGGATATCAGAGTGATAGTCGGAGGATGCAACCCATAGACGCAGGATATCAGCGCCATACTGATCGGTGATATCCTCAGGCATCATGCCGTTACCCAAAGACTTTGACATTTTTTTACCCTCACCGTCTACAACCCAGCCGTGGGTGCAAATTTCGCGGTAAGGCGCAGCGTTGCGCCAGGCCACCGCAGTCAGCAAAGAAGACTGGAACCAGCCGCGGTACTGGTCCGCACCCTCAAGATAAAGATCAGCTGGCCAGCTTTGCCCTTCGCGAGTATCCAGTACAGCAGCGTGGGTGACACCTGAATCAAACCAGACGTCCATGATGTCGGTTTCCTTGGTGAATTCTTTACCGCCGCAGTGCGGGCATGTCGTGCCCTTGGGTAGAATATCAGCAGCGTCCTTGGTGTACCACGCATCGGAACCCTCGGTTCTGAACAGCTGGGATACCGCTGCAATGCTCTCATCAGTGACAAATTCCTTACCGCAATCCTTACAAAAGAAAATCGGAATGGGCACACCCCAGGTGCGCTGGCGCGAAATACACCAGTCGCTACGATCCTGCACCATGCCGATCATGCGGTCCTCACCCCAGCCGGGAATCCAATGAACTGTTTTGATAGCCTCGACAGCCTGATCTTTAAACTGCTCAACGGAGCAGAACCACTGTTCAGTGGCGCGGAAAAGAATCGGCTGCTTGCAGCGCCAGCAGTGCGGATATTGGTGGATAACATGCTCGCTAGCAAACAGCGAACCATTTTCTTTAATGTGCGCAAAAATAGCCTTGTTGGCTTCATTGGTGGTCAAACCGGCAAATTGACCAGCATCTTTGGTCATGCGGCCTTTGTTATCCACAGGGACGAGAATCGGAATCTGCGGATAATGCTTGCAGACCTCAAAGTCCTCAAGGCCGTGACCAGGCGCAGTGTGGACAACACCGGTGCCGCTTTCAAGCGTGACATGATCACCGACGATGACCAGCGAATCGCGGTCGATAAAGGGGTGCTTGCAGACGCAAAGCTCCAAATCCGCACCAGAAAAGCTGCCCAGCACGGCATAATCGGTAATGCCAGCTGCCTTCATCACGGTAGGCAGCAGCTCTTCAGCGATGACATAAAACTCATCGTTCGCCTTAACCAGTACATAATTGTATTTTGGGCCTACGCAAAGTGCCAGATTAGCAGGCAACGTCCAGATGGTCGTTGTCCAGATAACCACATAAGTCTTCGAAAGATCGGCACCGAACTTAGTGAACAGGCCGCCTTTGTCGTCAATAACCTGAAATTTAACGTAGACGGTGGTGCATGGATCCTCGGCGTACTCAATTTCCGCCTCAGCCAGCGCGGTCTGGCAGTCCGGGCACCAATAAACGGGTTTTAAGCCCTTATAGATATAGCCTTTTTTTGCCATCGCGCCAAAAACCTCAATCTGCTTAGCTTCAAAGGCCTTATCGAGCGTAATATAAGGATGGCTGTAATCGGCTAATGTACCTAGGCGCTTGAACTGACCCTTTTGAATTTCAACGTGCTTTTTAGCAAACGCACGGCAGGTCTGGCGCAACTCGACCGGCGTTATAGGTTTGTCGACGCCAAGCTCGGCCAAAGCCTTCAGCTCAATGGGCAGGCCGTGGGTATCCCAGCCCGGAATGTACGGCGCGCAATAACCAAGCATATTTTTTGAACGGACGATGATATCTTTCAACGTCTTATTCAGCGCGGTGCCAAGATGGATAGACGCATTGGCATAAGGCGGGCCATCATGAAAAATAAAAGAAGGCTTGCCTTTATTGTTCTCAATCATCTTGTTATAAAGGTCAATTGCGTCCCACTCTTTGATCATTTCCGGTTCTTTTTGCGGAAGCGAGGCACGCATCGAAAAATCTGTTTTAGGCAGATTCATCGTGCTGTTATAGTCATTAGCCATTAGGTTCTCTCTCCTTATATTAGCTTGTGCTGTTCTCCCATTCAAGAAACCAACGTCCTGTACGTAAAGATCTCTGTGCTTTAGTGGCAGATCTGCACTATTTTTTGAACTTGGGCTGGTTTGTGTTACGCTTAATCTTAAATGCCTCGCCAAATCTCATATCGCCAAATTTAGCGTTATCGGACATCGTATAAGGCGAAGCAGGGTCGCCTTCATACGCATCGGACTCGGTTTCGGCTTCTTCTTCCTCAAGCGGCACACCAAAGCCAGCAATTTCTTCGTCATCATCGGTATCAATATCCGCTGCCATTGGGTCAACGGACTCGGGCTCTACACGAGGCGCAGATTTCTCGTAATCGGCATAGGATTCCGGCTGTGCAGCTATTTCAGCGTCAGCCGCGCCGCCATAGGCCGTGGAGGACTCAGACGGTTCATCCTGTCCAGGCAACGCGCTGATCAACTCAAGATGCTGCTTATACATATCCAGCAGACGGTTTTTAAAGCTGGCCACCTCGCGTTGGGTGCGAAGCAGATTTTCCTGTTCACGCTCAATCTGGCGTTTGGCGTGGTTGGTCATCGCCTCAGCCTTAATGGTGGCATCGCGAAGAATAATCTCGGCTTTAGTCTTTGACTCGCGTATGACGCTGTCACCAAGCTTCTGAGAGCCGAGTATCGCCGTCCGCAGGCTTTCCTCGTCCTCGCGATATTCGGTAAGCTTATCAGCCAAAACCTCAAGCTTTTTCTCCAGATCAGCATTTATTTCAAGCAGTTCGGACATAGACTTTGACGCCTGTTCTAAAAAGGCATTGACATCGTCCATTCTGTAACCGAATCCGAAGGTTTTGTCAAAAGTTTTTTCGGCGATTTCTTTGGGCGTGAGCATGCGTTATCCCCCTTAAATATATTTTAGGTATGTGATATGAAGTCTTCCTTTTTTTGTGGGGCTGCCAATAGCTGCGATGACAAATTTCCCAAAACCACGCACAGAAAGCTTATCACCCTCTGTAACATCTTTAGAGACCGACACCTGCGTCTGCGCATTTTTCTGTACACAGCCTTGCTCGACTAGCCGGGCACTGTCTGCTCGACCGGTACTGGTAAGCATGGCGACAACAGCATCTAACCGTATGGCACTGACAACGCCGGTACAGGTCTCGGTTTTAAAGGCGAGCGGTAGCATCTGGGGCTTGCCTGGTCTGCATTCAATACCGACATTGCCAACTTTTTTAAGCTCTGACAGGGCCAGCGCTAAAGCAGCGTCTAGCAAAAACACAACGGCGAGGCAGTCTCCGACTAAAATGTCGCCGACTGCCTCACGTTTAATCTTCAAAGCCATCAACGACCCCAGCACATCCCGGTGTGAAACGGTGTAGCCCTTTGGGAATAGGATGGTCAAAGCTGTAAAAGGATAATCGGTTTCGTCAAGAGAAATGCAATCAGCGTAGTCTTGTGGCACTGCACAAAACACACGGCGCTGAGCACCTCCATAACCGCCTTCAAAAAAGCAACGCGCCCCGCCGCCAACCAGCAGTCCATATTGCACAGCCAGCGCCTGCTCATGTTCGTTGAGAAAGGCAGAAAAGCAGGACCTTCCCCGCTTGTCGGCCAGCACCACTAAATCGGCCAGTCGTGAGAGCAATATGCGATCAGCTTCTTCGTTAACCGAGTCAAAACGGTAGTTCATTTAAAAATAAACACCGCTGTTTTCCAGCTCGTCCAACAAATCGCCCACAAAGTCAACGTTATAGGGCGTGATAATAAAGGTGCTGTTGGCCACACGCTTAATCTGCCCTTGATTGGCATAGGCTACACCACTTAAAAAATCGACAAGACGGCGGGAAACCTCTTTGTTGGTCGACTCTAAATTGAGCACAACAGTACGCTTATCGTTGAGGTGGTCGGCAATGGAAGAGGCGTCGTCAAAGCGCTCTGGCTTGACCAACACCACTGAAAGCTGAGTGGTCGCTGCAATATTGACCACCTTGTTTGAACGCTTCACCACCTCGGGTTCACCGGCGTAGGGGTTTTCAGTGACAGGGGGCTCTTTTGCCACGCGTTTATGAGAGACATAATCATTCTCACTCTCTTTTTCGTAATCATAATCATCATCATCGTCGTCATCGGGCATCCCCATAAAACTGCGGAATTTATCCATCATACCCATTGTAAAATATCCCTCACAGTCTTTCTCCGAAAAGCTCCCGGCCTATTCGGACAATATTGCTCCCGTGCTTTATCGCAAGCGGAAAATCATATGACATTCCCATAGATAGAATATCCATACAGACATTATCCATTTTTTTTGCCCCGATGTCAATAAAATGGCAGTACATCTGCGCAAAATATTGTTCTTTAGTCAAATCATTATCCGAATTTGGCGGGATGCACATTAACCCTTTAATTTTTATATTAGAAAAACGGGCTATTTG
>DATMYZ010000349.1:0-4545 GCA_035560675.1 Clostridia bacterium | reverse complement strand
ATATAAAATATGATAGCGCGCGTCACGTTTACCGCAAAAAGGGGTGTGAAGCGCGCTATATGCGCAAAACGTTATGAGACGCAATCATTTGTATGTTATTGTGGCGTGCTGCTGAAGCACATGGCGTTTTATATTGGTTTTAGAGGTGATACAAGCATGAGGCAGGCGCTTTACCGTCTATACCGTCCGCGCCACTTTGACGAGGTGGTTGGGCAGGAGCACATCACCACCGTGCTGAAAAACGAAATGCGGCAGGGTACGCCGTCGCACGCCTATTTGTTCATTGGCTCGCGCGGTACCGGCAAAACCACCTGCGCCAAGCTGGTGGCCAAGGCGGTCAACTGCCTTTCGCTGCGGGACGGAAACCCCTGCGGTGAGTGCGACATCTGCCGCGGTGTAGACGACGGCTCACTGCTCGATGTTGTTGAGATTGATGCGGCCTCGAACAACGGCGTGGATAACATCCGTGACCTGCGCGATGAAGCAGTGTTCACCCCAGCAGTAGCCAAGTACCGCGTTTATATCATCGACGAAGTTCATATGCTTTCGACCAGCGCCTTTAATGCGCTACTTAAAATACTTGAGGAACCGCCCGAACATGTCATTTTTGTTCTGGCGACCACCGAGATTCACAAGGTGTTGCCCACCATTATTTCACGTTGCCAGCGGTTTGATTTTCAGCGTATTGAAAGCACTGTCATCGCCGAACGCCTTAAAGAGGTGGCGCGGCGTGAAAATCTAACGCTTGCCGATGATGCCGCCGGGTTGATCGCCCGTCTTTCAGACGGCGGCATGCGTGACGCGCTGTCGCTTTTGGATGTCTGCGCCGCGGACACCGATAACGTTGCGCTCGAAACGGTCGTTAAGGCTGCCGGGTTAACCGGCAGTGCGCATTTACTGGCGCTAACCGACAGCATTCTGTCAGGGGATACCGCCGGCATGCTTTCAAAGCTGGCCGAGTTGCGGCAAAAAAGCATGGATCCGCAGCGGCTCTGCGAGCAGCTTTGCGGTCACTACCGCAATCTGATGTTGGCAAAAACTCTTGATAAGCCCGATGCGCTGCTTGATTGCCTGCCCTCAGAGGTACCTAATCTGCGCGCGCAGGTGCAAATGACTTCGTTGACTGACCTGCTGCACAGCTTGTCTGTTTTGCAGGAAACGGCAGCGCGCATTGCCAAAAGCCCGATGAAGCACGCTGAGCTGGAATTGGCGCTGGTGACACTGTGTGAGCCGGTTGCCCGGACAGGCTATCAGGCGCTGCTCACCCGCATTGAGCAGTTAGAATCGGCGTTGCGCAGCGGAAGAAGCTTTGCTGCGCCCGCGGCCGAGCCCGCACCTCTGTCTATTACGCGGGTTGAACCCGTGACTGAGGCCCGGGCGGCGACACAACCTAACACGGCTATGCCGGAGTCACAAATTGTAACGGCTAAGCCGGCCACGCAAGAAGTGCTTCAGCCCGCAGCACCGCAGGCACTACCGGCGGCAATCGCTGAGCCACCCCCGACGCCTTACGCCACGGCTATAGATGGCGTGGCGGCGTTCGGCCAGTGGTCGCAGGTGCTGGAACGGCTGGCTAAAATAAATCTTTCGATCTACGCCATGATGCGCGGCACAAAGGCGTATTTTAACGGCAAACAGGTGCTCATTGATGTTTCAAACTCTGTTGTGCTTGAAATGTTGCGCGACAATGAATATACTAAGAACAGCATCAAACAGGCAATTTTTGAGGTAACGGGAGAACGGCACGGGCTTGGCCCCTACCGCCCGCCAAAGCAGGAGACTCCACAGGAGGATCCGCTGCAAAAGCTGATAGAATCGCTTGGTGATGCGCCAAATATAACGATTGAATAAAGGAGAACCGATATATGAAAGCGAGACTTCCCGCAGGGATGGGCGGCGGCCCTCAGAATCAAAAAGATTTGATGCGCAGAGCGCAGAAAATGCAAGAGGATCTTGCCGAAAAGCAGGCCGAGATTGAAAATCGCGAGTTTACGTCAACCTCCGGCGGCGGCATGGTCGAAGTGGTCATGAACGGCAAAAAAGAGCTTAAAGTCCTGAACATTAAGCCTGAAATTGTTGATCCCGACGATATCGAGATGCTTCAGGATGTTATTATGGCGGCAGTCAACGAAGCCATTAGAGCTGTTGAAGAGATCACCAACGAAGAAATGGGCAAGATCACCGGCAACCTGAATCTTCCCGGTATGCCCGGCCTGTTCTAAGTTATGGCATATCAGGTAGCGTCTCTTGCAAAACTTGTTGAGCAGTTTGCGCGCCTGCCGGGCGTTGGCCGAAAAACCGCTCAGCGTCTTGCTTATTATGTGCTCAGCCAGCCCGAGCAGTACGCCCGAGATTTTTCGGCGGCGCTGCTCGAGGCCAGCCGTAGCATCAAGCGCTGCACCGTCTGTCAGAACCTTTCGGACGGCGAAAAATGTACCATCTGCACCAATGAGGCCAGAGACCGCTCTATTATCTGTGTCGTTGCTGACCCGCGCGATGTGATGGCTTTCGAGCGTATGCGCGAGTATAATGGATTATATCACGTGCTGCACGGGCTGATTTCGCCGATGGACGGCATCGGACCCGACCAGCTCACCATCAAAGAGCTGCTTGCCCGTTTGAATGACGGGGTGCGTGAGGTGGTTATGGCAACCAATCCCACGGTGGAGGGCGAGGCGACGGCAATGTATCTGTCGCGCCTGATTAAGCCGCTGGGCATCAAGGTGTCGCGTTTGGCTTACGGCATCCCGGTGGGGGGCAACCTTGAGTTTGCAGATGATGTTACCCTCTGTCGTGCGTTAGAGGGCAGAAACGAGATGTGATCCGTGTACAGCCAAAAACGCGGATTGACTTGTATCTGGGAGGTCGAACTTCACGAAAAAGCTTTTATCAGGCGAAGTGTGGCGATTTATAAAATTTGGCTTAACAGGTGTTATGAATACACTGGTTGACTATATCGTCTTTTTGGTGTTATCATATGTAGGCATCAATGTTTATCTGTCGCAGGTGGTTTCTTACTCCTGCGGCATGCTCAACAGCTATATTGTTAACCGCAGCTGGACCTTCGGCAGTAAAAAAAACTTTTTCAGCGCACAGATAATTCGTTTTTTTATGGTGAACCTAGGCCTGTTGTTGTTGAGTCTCGGCGTACTGTGGCTTGGCGGTCGGCTGGGGCACGGCAAACTAGTTTCAAAGCTTGGGGCTACCGCTGTAACGATGGTGGTCGGCTTTGTTGTCAATCGGCTCTGGGTGTTTAACGGTAAATAATTTTGTGACAAAGGAGGTGCAAAATGGCGGAAAAAAAAGATACCAAAACCATTGCGTCTAACCGTCAGGTGCGCCACGAGTTCTTTGTGGACGAAATGTTTGAAACCGGCATATCTCTGAGCGGCACTGAGGTCAAAAGTTTGCGGGCTGGCACGGTGAACTTAAAGGACAGCTGGGTGGATATCGGCTCCGGCGAGCTGGTGGTTAAGCAAATGCATATCAGCCCCTATGAGAAGGGCAACATATTCAACAAAGACCCCATGCGTGAGCGTAAGCTTTTAATGCACCGCAGGGAGATTAATAGGCTTTACGGCATGGTGCGGCAGCAAGGCTACACACTCATTCCGCTGTCACTTTACTTTAAAGGTTCATTGGTCAAGCTGCAACTGGGGCTTTGCCGGGGTAAAAAACTTTATGACAAACGCGAAGATATGGCCCAGCGCGACGCAAAGCGTGATATTGAACGCGCGATGAAGGAGCGCCAGAGATAAGGCGTGGTACGATAAACCGCAATTGGAGATGCCCATAATGCGGACGTGTATTTTGGATTTTTCTTAGGGGGTTTAAATTCCCCATATATGGGGGCGTAAAGGTTTCGACGGGGATTGTGAAGCAGAAAAAGCGAGCAGAGGGCGGGCCCTCTATAATACCCGAACTTTAAATTTAAACGCAGACGAAAATCTCGTTTACGCAGCCTAATTAGGCTGCCGTCCTACCGCGGAGCACCGCGGCTGCGGATAGGGCGTCGATTAGCGGTTCATTCTAAAGGGAAAGCTCTCCGCACCTTTAGAACATTAGGGGATACCGAAGCGGGCAGCCTGTTTATCGGCGGTCTGATGGGGGAATCTTAAACGATAAACTGCGCTCGGAGATGTTTCTGTGAATTGGTTTTCGGACAGGGGTTCAATTCCCCTCGCCTCCACCATAAGAAAAAGGCTTTAGAATGCGGATTCTAAAGCCTTTTATCTTTTATTTGACCACACTTTTGACCACACTACTTATTTTCGAGTATCTTCTCGAACAAAACGCCTATCTCAGCGGCAGTCTGTTCGGCCTCGCCATTGAGCTGATGGCCATACACGCCGAAAGTATCCATGTTGCGGCTATGGCCGACTAGAGTTTTGACTTTTCCCTCTGGCAATTGCTTCGAAATGCTCACGAAAGTGTGCCGCATTTCGTAGAGGCTTATTGGGAGGACATGGTTTGCCGCACAGTAGCGCTTCCACGCGTTATATAATTTTCGCTCACTCTCAATTTGAAATAAGGGAGTATTAATAT
>DATMYZ010000348.1:0-2971 GCA_035560675.1 Clostridia bacterium | reverse complement strand
GATGAAATATGAGGAGGACAGTTAAATGCAGATGAATTTTGGAATGGTGCCCGAACATGAGCAGAGCACTGTTATAAAAGTAATCGGCGTGGGCGGCGGTGGCGGTAACGCTGTCAACAGAATGGTGCTTTCAGGCATGAAGGGTGTCGAATTCATCTCGATGAATACCGACTATCAGGCGCTTGCGACCTCGCACGCAACCTATAAGCTTAACATCGGTGCACGTCTGACCAAGGGCAAGGGCGCTGGTGGACAGGCCGACGTAGGCCAGCGTTCGGCTGAAGAAAGCCGTGACGAGATTACGGCGCTTCTAAAAGGTGCCGACATGGTGTTTGTTACCGCAGGAATGGGCGGTGGCACCGGCACGGGCGCAGCGCCCGTCGTCGCCGAAATCGCGCGCGGAATGGACATTCTGACTGTTGGCGTTGTCACTAAGCCGTTTAAATTTGAAGGCAAGCGCCGCATGGAGCATGCTGAGATGGGCATTACGGCCTTGCGCGAGCATGTGGATGCGCTGCTGATTATTCCAAACGAGCGGTTACAGCAGATTTCCAACGAAAAAATTACGCTCGCCAATGCCTTTGCGGCAGCGGACGAGGTTTTACGCCAAGGCGTGCAGAGCATATCGGATCTGATCTGTACCACCGGTATCATCAATCTTGATTTTGCTGACGTCACCAGCGTCATGAAGGGCGCGGGCAACGCGCATATGGGTGTGGGCCGCGCTTCCGGCAAGGATAAGGCTCGTATCGCGGCAGAAATGGCTATCAATTCGCCGCTGCTTGAAACCAGCATTAACGGTGCCATGGGCGTTATCGCCAACATTGTGGCTTCGCCGGATATTGCACTCGACGAAGTTTACACTGCTTCCGAGCTAATCAGCGATGCCGCTCATCCAGATGTCAACCTCATATGGGGTGTTGCGTACGATGAGAACCTCGATGACGAAATTCTCGTCACCGTTATTGCCACCGGCTTTGAGCGTGCAGACGAGTTTGGGGTTTCAAACTATATCAAAGATATTGCCGGTTATAAGCCCAAGGATAATATTTCCGTCAAGGTGCCTGTCTCACAGGTTGCGCCGGTCAGGCCCGTTGCCCCTGTGCCTCAGCCACAAATGGTTTCACAGCAGATGCCTCAGTCTCAGCAACCTCAGCCTCAACAGCCGAATATCTTTGCCGTTGAGGAGGAGACTCCTGAGGAAGACCCTTATGAGGTCATCATGAGAATGTTTGGCAGAGGTAAAAAATAGCCCTCGATTATTTGCCTTTCGCACACAGCATAGTTATTGAAAACATCCGTCGCCACCCAAGGCTTTTAGGATGTTTTTATGGCTATGCTGTTATTCAATCGCAGGTTTGAAAGGGGCAGGGTATGAAACGTTTTTCGGTAGACAAAAAAATCTCTCCCCGAAGCGCTGCCGCGTGCATGATGGGGTGTGCTTTTTTATGGAGTACCTCTGGCGCGCTGATTAAGCTTATTGATTGGAACGGCATGGTGATAACTTGCCTGCGCAGTCTCGTGGCTGCTGCAGCGCTTTGTGTCTACCTGCGTCTGCTGGGTAAAAAGCTCGTGCTCAACCGACTGACCATGACAACCGCCATTGCGGTGTGCATTAAGTATATTTGTTTTGTTCTTGGCAACAAACTAACCTCCAGCGCTAACATGGTCGCGCTGCAATATACCAATCCGGTTTTTGTTTTGGTTATTTCTATTTTGATTTTTCACAAAAAGGTTAAACGTAAGGATATACTCGTTGCGGTAGCTACCGCGGCAGGCATTGCCATGCTGACACTTGACCACTCTGGCACCTCCAGTGCCGTGGGCAATTTGATGGGGCTGGCAGTTGGACTAACTACCTCAATTATGTACCTGATGAGTGCGCGCAGTGCCAGCTATGAAGAATCTTTAAGCATTATTACGCTCGGCCATATCTATACGGCGGTTCTTATGTCCCCGTTTTTATTCTTATCAAAAATCACCTTTACACCTCAAAATGTCAGCAGCCTTTTGCTGCTCGGTCTTTTGCAGCAGGCGGTCGCATACGCGCTTTTTAGCTTTTCTACGCGTTCTGCGCCGCCTTTAACCTGCAGCCTGATCGCCTGCATCAACCCGCTGCTCAATCCTGTGTGGACGGCGGTGCTGCTGCACGAGATCCCGGGTCCGGTTACCATTGCCGGATTTGTCATTGTATTAGGTTCAATCACGCTCTGGTCGGTATCAAATGCCAAAGAAAAGACCAAAACGCTTGTAGAGCAAGATGCTAGCTTAGGCTGTTGACCAGCGACTGCATCTCGGATTTGGACTGGACAGATTTAGCGCGTGAAAGAATTTCGCTTTTCTGTCCGTCTGGAAGCGTAGCGTAATTCTGCATTGCAGTGGGTTGCATCGCAAGTGCCATTGCAAAACCCATCGGTAATTCAGAAATCGGATTGCTTTGCTGATTCATTTTTATCACCTCGGCAACAGTATTACCGGCGTTGAGAATGAATACACGAAGGTTTATATGGCACCCGAACAGCGAAAATACTGCGAATTTTTGAAAAAAACAACAAGAAAGGTAAATGCAATATGGCGCTCATGGCTCAAGAGCTTATTGTCCTCGGGACCGGAAATGCGATGGTGACGCGCTGTTTTAACACTTGCTTTGCGCTGCGATTCGGGCAGGAATATTTTTTGATAGACAGTGGCGGTGGTAATGGTATTTTACGCGTATTGGCAGACGCCGACATTTTACCCAGCGATATTCACCATCTTTTTATAACACATGCGCACACCGACCATATTTTGGGTGTGCCGTGGCTTGTTCGTAGCATCGGTACACAAATGCTTGCGAACCGTTATGATGGTACGCTGACCATATACTGCCACGATGTGGCTGAGCAGGCGATTCGCACAATTTGCGAATTGACCATACAAAAAAAATTTAACAAATTATTTGATGACCGAATTCAATTCGTAACGTTAAATG
>DATMYZ010000347.1:0-2348 GCA_035560675.1 Clostridia bacterium | reverse complement strand
GTAACAGGCAATAAACGTTTTTTCGATAGTCATATTAATAAAGTACCTGAGCTAAATTAGCGGTCAAAAGTCCTGGTCGTATACCAGCCTAGGCAGACGGATATATCTCTGGGTCAGCTGCACCACCAGTATTTGCATGGGAATCATCACCAAACATTTTACAGCTCTCACAGGCAACAGAGCGATGGCAGATTTTTCAAGAACAATGCTGATCCAATAGGTGTCCAGGCCAAGATTGAGGAAGATGTTTATAATCACTACCGCCACCGCAACCCGCCAAAACTTATTTGGATGGCGATAAAGCAGAAAGCCATAAACCGCGCCAGTCAGAGCGGCCGTTAAAGTAAACCCTGGAAAATAGGCCCCCACGGGAAAAAGCATCATTCCAATAATATCTGCCAATGCCGCACAGGTGGCACTCCAAGCCGGACCATAGCAAATCGCCGTGATGGCAACAGGCAAAAAAGTGCAGCTGATTCTGACAATCGGTGTGGAAATGGATAAAAACCTCGAAAAGACAACTTCCATCGCAATTAAAAGCCCCAGCACTATAACATGTCTGGCGTTAAGCTTTTTCATAAAAGATCTCCTTAATATGTGAGTTATCCTATTGAGACTTAGAAAAAGTACCAATACAAAACGCTGCCGCGGCTAACTTTACACCGCGGCAGTCGTCATATAAAACAGAATGCGCCGCAAGAAGCGCGGATATTATTTAAGCTTTCTGTTTATTAAGAAATTAGAACAGACCCGAAATACGACCATGCTCGTCGACGTCAATACTCTCTGCCGCAGGCTTTTTGGGCAAACCTGGCATTGTCATAACGTCGCCAGTCAGCGCCACAATGAACCCTGCACCAGCAGACACCTTCAGGTTGCTCACAGTGATAGTGAAATTTTCGGGGGCACCCAGCGCCTTGGCGTCGTCGGTGAAGCTATACTGGGTCTTGGCTACGCAAATGGGCAGGTTGCCAAAACCAAGCGCCTCAAGCTGTGCGGCCTGTTTGGCGGCAGGGCCAGTCAGCACGGCACCCTTGCCGTGATAAACACGTTGAACAATAGTATTAAGCTTTTCTTTAATTGACAGATTAGCGTCATAGACATAGTTAAAATTGTTGGGTGTTTCGCACAGGCGGACAACCTCTTGCGCCAATTCGACAGCACCTTCGCCGCCTTTGGCCCAAACTTCGCTGAGCGCAACATTGACACCGATTTCTTTGCACTTTGCACGAACCATCTCCAGCTCGGCCTCACTGTCGGTCGGGAAGCGGTTAATCGCGACAACACAGGGCAGGCCATAAACCTTCGTGACATTTTCTACATGGCGCAGCAGGTTGGGCATACCGTTTTGAAGAGCTTCAAGGTTCTCGGTGTTCAAATCAGCCTTGGCGACACCACCGTGATGTTTAAGCGCACGTACTGTTGCCACAACAACCACAGCGCTGGGCGCAAAACCAGACATTCTGCACTTGATATCCAGGAACTTTTCAGCACCAAGATCAGCACCGAAGCCCGCCTCGGTAACGGCATATTCCCCCAGCTTCAAAGCCATACGGGTGGCCATCACGGAGTTGCAGCCGTGTGCAATATTGGCAAACGGACCGCCGTGGATAAAGGCAGGAGTGCCTTCTAGCGTTTGAACCAGGTTCGGTTTGATGGCATCCTTAAGAAGCGCGCACATCGCACCTTCTGCATGAAGCTGTCCGGCAGTTACAGGCTCATCATCGTAGTTATAGCCCACAATCATCTTAGCCAGACGCGCCTTCATATCGCTGATCGAAGAGGATAAGCACAGTACTGCCATAATTTCGGAGGCAACTGTAATATCATAACCATCTTCGCGAGTAACACCATTGGTGCGCGCGCCTAAGCCGTCAATCACGCTGCGCAGCTGACGGTCGTTCATATCCACGACGCGCTTCCAGGTGATGCGCTTGGGATCAATGCGAAGGGCGTTACCCTGATAGATGTGGTTGTCCATCAAAGCAGCCAGTAGGTTGTTTGCCGCTCCAATTGCATGAAAATCACCGGTAAAATGAAGGTTGATATCCTCCATAGGCACAACTTGGGCATAACCACCGCCGGCCGCGCCACCCTTAACGCCGAACACAGGGCCCAGCGAAGGTTCGCGCAGTGCAACAACAGCTTTTTTACCGATGCGGCGCAGACCGTCTGTCAAGCCGACACTGGTTGTTGTTTTGCCTTCACCGGCTGGCGTAGGATTGATAGCAGAGACCAGAATCAGCTTGCCGTTGGGGCGGTCAGCCAGATCGGTCAGAAGCTTGTAGTCTACCTTTGCTTTGGTACAACCGTATAGCTCAAGATATTTTTCGTCCACACCTGTACTT
>DATMYZ010000346.1:0-2305 GCA_035560675.1 Clostridia bacterium | reverse complement strand
CATTTAAGCAGAATGCTTATATTTAGAGCATATAAAGGAGGAATCGCAGATGATCCGAGTAGAAAATAGATTGGGAACGGTTGAAATCTCTAACAACTTTTTCGCCGAGCTAGTTAGCCGCGCCGCTTCAAGCTGCTTTGGTGTTTCTGGCATGGTGGTTTCCGGCGCGTCGCAGGGGCTGCGGCAGATGACCGGTGCCGAGCTTCCGGATAAGGGCGTGCAGGTCAGTGCCAGAGACGGCGCCCTGATTGTGGATTTGCATATCGAGGTCGCTTTTGGCGTAAATATTGCGGCGGTTGTGCGCAGCATCGTTTCTGAGGTCCGTTATGCCGTTGAAGACATCACAGGATTCAAGGTGACCCGTGTCAACGTTTTTGTTGATGCGATGAAATGCGAATAAAGAGAGCATAAGTTAGGGAGAGTGAATCGTTTGATACAAGGAAAAGTGCTTCGTGATGCGATCATTTCGGGCGCAAATCACATTTCGAACAACCGACAGAAAGTGGACGCACTAAATGTGTTTCCGGTGCCGGATGGTGATACAGGTACCAATATGTCCATGACCATTTCCGCCGCTAAGCGCGAGCTGGAGCGGCTTGATGATAACGCCACCGTTGAAGAGGTTTCTAAAACCGCTGCTTCTGCGTTGCTGCGCGGTGCGCGCGGCAACTCCGGCGTTATTTTGTCGCTGTTATTCCGTGGGTTTTCAAAAGGGCTTGCGGGCAAAAAGACCGCTGTGGCCGACGATATCGCCAATGCGCTGACATTGGGTGTTGAGGCTGCCTATAAAGCAGTCATGAAGCCGACCGAGGGTACGATTCTCACCGTGTCACGTGCCGCAGCTGAAACGGCCCGCGAGGCTGCCGCAGGCTTTGGCGAGGATGTGGTCGGTCTGTGGGATAAGATTACCGAGGCAGCGTCGCAGATGCTCGAAAAAACCCCCGATATGCTGCCGGTGCTTAAAAAGGCAGGCGTTGTCGACGCGGGCGGCAAGGGTTTTCTCGTTGTGCTTGAGGGCATGCAGTCAGTAATTAAAAGTGGCGTTATCATCCCGCTAGATGGGGACACCAGCCGCGCGGCTGAACCTGCTACGGAAGGTTCTGTATTTTTTAAGGATGAGCATGGCTTTGAGGGTGAGATTACATTTACCTACTGTACCGAGTTTATAGTGCTGCGTAAAGAGACTGATAAGAACGCCCTTGGATTGCGTGCTTATCTTGAAACGATTGGTGATTGCGTCGTCGTCGTTGAGGATGACGACATTATCAAGGTGCACGTCCATACTGACCACCCGGGCAAAGCACTTGAAGAAGCGCTCACCTTTGGTATGCTGACTAATCTTAAAATTGAGAATATGCGTGAACAGTTCGCCGCGGGCGTTTCTAACGCGCAGAAAACCGCGCAGGCCGAAGCACAAAAAGCCAATGGGGTGTTTGCTTATCAGGCTGTGGATCAGCAGCGTGACTTTGGCTTTGTCGCAGTGGCAGCGGGTGAGGGGGTGCGTCAGCTGTTTATGGATCTCGGTGCGGACAATGTCGTATCCGGCGGGCAGACTATGAACCCCTCTACCGACGACATTCTCTCGGCCATCCATGCTACGCCAGCCAAAACCGTGTTTGTGTTACCGAATAATAAAAATATTATCATGGCGGCAGAGCAGGCCATTAAGCTTGCAGACCGTCATGTAATGGTGCTGCAAACTAAAACGGTTCCGCAAGGACTTTCGGCTATGCTAGCCTTTGACCCGGGCAGTGATGACGAAAGCAATTATATTGAGATGAGCAAGACCGCTGAACGAGTTGGCACCGGTCAGATAACCTTTGCCGCGCGTGATAGCGACTTTGACGGGCACAAGATTAAAGAGGGCGAGATTCTCGCGCTTGAAAACGGAAAGCTCGCTTTTGTCGAAAAGGATGTGATCAAGGCCGCCGGTAAGCTGGCAAAGTCTCTGATTAAAAAGCAGACTGATTGCGCCTTTGTCACTATCATCTATGGTGTGGATGCGACAGAAGACCAAGCCAGACAGGTTGAAGATCTGATTCACGCAAAATATAGCGATATTGAAGTTACCTTGGTCAACGGAGGACAGCCAGTTTACTACTTTATCATTTCGGCCGAATAGTATTACGCTTTATAAGGAGCTGCCCTGATAAGAGTTATAAGGGCAGCTCCTTTTATTAAGTCGCTCATGGCAGTAATCTGTCTTGAAAAGTAACAAGGAAAAAGCGCTGAAATTTATTGTAGAAAGATTCATTAGCTCTTTCTGTTCAGGCGGATAATCAAATGTTGTTCGTTGATATAACTA
>DATMYZ010000345.1:0-9093 GCA_035560675.1 Clostridia bacterium | reverse complement strand
TTATGTATGAGCACCCTAGTCAAGGAATACCGAGGATTACGGCTCTGTAATCTTTTTCGGCTATTCTGCATTGACAATAGGGGCGTTCTTTTTTGCGTATTGCAAGCACGGACGTGTTTAAAAAAGGAGGATAACAACAATGAAAATTCTGGTCATTAACGCGGGCAGCTCCTCGATGAAATACCAGCTCATCGACATGGAAAACGAGCTGGTCATCGCCAAGGGTAACTGCGAGCGCATCGGTGCGGGCGGTCAAATAAGCCACAAGCTTTCGAACGGCACCAAGATTGAGTATGAGACCCCCTTCCCCACCCATGCCGAGGCTTTTGCCGAGGTTGTAGAGCTGCTGACAACAGGCGAGCACAAGGTGATCAATAACATCTCTGAAATCGCCGCCATCGGCCACCGCGGTGTGCACGGCGGCGAGAAATTCGCGTGCTCGGTGCTCATCGACGACGAGGTCATGAAGGCCATTGATGACCTTTCGGCACTGGCACCCCTGCACAACCCCCCCGGCCTTACCGCTATGAAGGCCTGCCGCAAGGTGTTCGGCGATAAGATTCCGATGGTTGTCGTGTTCGACACCGCCTTCCATCAGACCATGCCCGCCAAGGCGTATATCTATCCGATCCCCTATGAGTATTATGAGAAGTACCGCCTGCGCCGTTATGGCTTCCACGGCACCAGCCACCGCTTTGTTTCTCAGCGCCTGGCTGAGCTGACCGGCAAAGACAACCTGAAGGTGATCACCTGCCATCTGGGCAACGGGTCGTCGATTACCGCTATCAACGGCGGCGAATGCATCGATACCACCATGGGCCTGACCCCGCTGGACGGTCTGATCATGGGTACCCGCTGCGGCGCGATTGACCCCTCTATCGTCAGCGTCATGTCTGAAAAGTCGGGCTACCGCACCAGCAAGATCATCGACATTCTCAACAAGCAGTCCGGCCTTGTCGGCATTTCGGGCGTATCAAGCGATATGCGCGACCTGCATGCCGCTGAAGATGCTGGCAACGAGCGCGCCAAGCTGGCAGTGGATATCCTCTGCTACCAGATCAAGAAGTATATCGGTTCCTACGCCGCCGCACTTGGCGGTCTGGACGCCGTCTGCTTCACCGGCGGCATCGGCGAGAACGACGACGTCGTGCGCGAGCGCGTCTGCGAGAACATGGAAGTGCTGGGCATTAAGCTTGACGCCGCCAAAAACCACGGCTGCCGTCAGGAGACTTGCATCTCAACCCCTGATTCAAAAGTCGCGGTCTGGGTACTGCCCACCAATGAAGAGCTGCTGATTGCGCGCGACACGAAGGATATTGTCGAGAAGCTGTAAGACTTTATTGCTACGAAAAAGAGCCTGCATCGCCATATGGCGGTGCAGGCTCTTCAGTTTGTCAAAAAAAGAAGCAGGGGCGCCTTAAAACTGTTCGCGGGCGGGCATTCATGCCGCTTTCCACTTACCGCCCTTAAACGACAGCGTTTGCCGTGCGCACCTGCGGCTGCACGGCTAGGAGAGAGGCCCCCCTTGGGCGGCCTTATTCCCACTTCTTTTTTGGCGGCAGAAAAAGCGGTGCCTGCGGCGCAACAAAGCCTATGGCAGTCATGGCAATTCCGCCCGCGCTAGCCAGAAAAATGCTTCCTCACCTGCGGAGCAAACAAACCTGTAGCGGTTTGGCTATTCTTCCGCCAATACAGTGAAAAAAGCCCTCCACAATGCTAAAACTGACCATAGAAAGCCCCTGTTCACCTGTGCTAAACTAATAGCAGGCGGGCGGCATCCAACACAAAAAGCAACCCCTAAGATGCATGAATTGGACGGCAGGTTCTTGCATCATGGGGGCATTGCCATAGTTGATTTGAGCAAGAGCCGTATTTTGCGCTTGCCTGCTTTTATGACTCGCAATGTGCACCTTGAAAAATGAATAGATGCTATTTTAGCCGCCAGATTCAATCATCCAAACTGTTTGCGGCAATCTGCGGCAACTTGCGGCAATCTGCGGCGAGCTGCGGCAATCTGCGGCAATCTGCGGCTCGCGCAGGCGCGGAATCCGAATCCGAATCCGAATCCCAATCCGAATCTAGAGTCGAATCCGAATCCGAAACAAAAAGGCGGCGCACCAAAAGGCACACCACCCCCAAAAAATACTTTTAACTTTCCTGCATCTGCTCGCCGCCGCGCATGCGGTTGACGGTCAGCATGATGTTTTCGTGCCGAACTGTTTTGGGGTCAAAATGCAGCAGCGAAAAAACGCCCTGCATAATAAACCCGATGCCAAACACTGCAATCAGCGTGCCAATGCCCACCTTGGCACCCAGCAACCAGCCAATCAGCAGCGCAGTGCCCTCTATCAGAGCGCGCGCCACCCCGACAGGAACCCGCTTAAGCTTGCGGTTGAGTGCAACCATCAGCGAATCGCGCGGGCCGCTGCCCAACGCCGCGCTGACGTAAAGAAACATGCCAAAGCAAATGATCACCTGACCTGACAGCAACAGCGCAACCCCCGGGAGAAAGCCGTTCATCTTGGGCAGCACCTCGAAGTGATTGAACACATCCACCATCTTGCCAATCATGACGGTGTTGACTAGAGTGCCAAACCCGATTTTTTCGCTCAGCAGCACATCCAGAACCAGAATAACCAACCCCACGATGACACCGGCGTCGCCAAAGCTTAAGCCGGTCGCGTAAGAAACGCCCATGTTCAGCGCATCCCAGGGGCTAAGCCCCAAATTAGCCTGAATCGTCATGTAAACGCCGCAGCCATAAACCGCTATCCCAAAAACCATTCGTAGAAATCTCATCACATAACTTGGCATTGTCGCTTCCTTTTCTGGTTAGTTAAATATCCCGCATGGTCAGTGAAATGCGCTTGCGTTTGGCATCCACTTCCAGCACCTTCACTTTGACCACATCGCCGACCCGTACCGCCTCGCTGGGATGCTTTAAAAACCGGTCGCAGATGCGAGAAATATGCACCAGCCCGTCCTGATGCACGCCGATATCGACAAACGCGCCAAAATCGACCACGTTGCGCACCGTACCGTCCAGCACCATATCGGGTTTTAAATCCGAAAGCTCTAGCAGGTCACTGCGCAGCATGGGGGGCGGCAGCTCGTCGCGCGGGTCGCGCCCGGGCTTTAGCAGCTCGGCAACCATATCGCGCAGCGTGGGCACACCGACGCCAAGCGCTTCGGCCAATGCGCTTTCGCCCTTTTCGGCCACCCGTTCGGGCAGCGTTTGCAGGTGTCCGGCACGCAGATCGGCTTCGCTAAAGCCGCAGGATTTTAACAGCTTCTGCGCCGCCGTGTAGCTCTCAGGATGCACCGCCGTGTTATCCAAGGGGTTCTCGCTCTCGGCGACGCGCATAAAGCCCGCAGCCTGTTCAAACGCCTTTTTGCCCAGCTTGGGCACCGACATCAGCGCCTTGCGCGATGTAAAATGGCCGTTTTCTTCGCGGTAGGCCACAATGTTTTTAGCCAGCGCCGGGCCAATACCCGCAATGTAGGCCAACAGCGAAAACGATGCGGTGTTCACGTCCACGCCCACCGAGTTCACACAGTCCTCGACCACACCTCCCAGTGCGGTATCAAGCCTGTTTTTGGGCATGTCGTGCTGGTACTGCCCCACGCCAATGGCCTTGGGGTCGATTTTAACCAGCTCCGCCAACGGATCCTGCAAGCGGCGCGCAATTGACACCGCCGAACGCAGCGATACGTCGTACTGCGGGAATTCTTCGGCGGCAAGCTTGGAGGCGGAATAGACACTGGCCCCCGCCTCGCTGACCACCATGTAGGACACCGGCGTATCCAGCGTCTTGATGAGGTCGGCGACAAAGATTTCCGACTCTTTTGAGGCCGTGCCGTTGCCGATTGAAATGATGTTGACGTCGTACTTTTTGATGAGCGCCTTGAGCTTTGCGGCGGCCTCGTCAACCTTGCTTTGGGGCGGTGTCGGATACACAACCGTGGTGTCAAGCACCCGCCCAGTGGCGTCCACCACCGCAATTTTGCAGCCGGTGCGGTAGGCGGGGTCGAGCCCCAGCGTCACCCGCCCTTTGATAGGCGGCTGCATCAGAAGCGGCTTCAAATTCAGCGCAAAAACCTTGATGGCCTGCTCAGCGGCGCTCTCGGTCAGACCGGCGCGAAGCTCGCGCTCCAGCGACGGAAAAATCAGTCGGGTCAGCGCGTCGGCGCAGGCCTCTTTCACCACGTGAATCGACGGTGAAAAGCCCTTTTTAACCACCATGCGCTCCAGTGTTTGCAGGGCGGCCTCCATGTCGCATTCGATGCCGACCTTGAGCACATCCTCACGTTCGCCGCGGTCGATAGCCAGCACGCGGTAGCCCGCCACCTTGCTCACCGGCTCTGAAAAATCGCAGTACATGGCATAGACGCCCTGCGCCGCCTGCGCATCGCCCGAAACGGAGCGCAGACAGGCCGTGCGTTGCAAAAAGGCGCGCAGTGCGCCACGCACCGCCGCGTCGTCCGAGACCATTTCGGCGATGATATCCTTGGCGCCTGCGATGGCATCCTCCACTGTTTCAACGCCCTTTTCGGGGTCGACAAACGGGGCGGCCAGCACATCGGGCAACGCGGCGCCGGTCTGCTCAAAGAATTTAAGCGACAGTGGCTCTAGACCCTTTTCCTTCGCCATCATGGCGCGGGTGCGGCGCTTTTTCTTATAGGGCAGATAGAGGTCTTCCAGCTCCGCCAGTGTTTTAGCGGCGGAAATTGCTGTCGCCAGCTCCTCAGTCAGGGCGCCCTGCCCGTCGATGGAAGATCGAATTTCTTCACGACGCTTGTCCAGATTGCGCAGGTAGTTGAGCCGGTCTTCAAGGTCGCGGAGCTGGGTGTCATCCAGCGAGCCGGTAACCTCCTTGCGGTAACGGGCGATAAACGGCACGGTGTTGCCTTCGTCAAGCAGCTTGACTGCGCTTTCCACCTGACTTTCGCGCAGCGATAGTTCCTGCGCCAGTTGCTGTATCAAATTCAAAAAATGTTCCCTCTTTTCAGGCTTAGTCTATCCAAAGCAGACGGCGCAATGCCATCGGCATGATGTCACTTTCAGTCGGTGTCTTGTCGACCAATCAGGTTCTTTTGAGCACAAATGGTTCGCCGGGCGACAGCAACAGCCCGCGCCGGTCACCGTCGACTATGTTTTTATACACGTCGCGCGGGTCACCCTGATGGGCAGGCTGGGGCGAATCGTAGGTGCCATAATGTAACGGAAACAACCATGCTTCCGGCAGATTGTTCGCCAGCACCGCCGCTGACGTATGGTTGAGGTGGTATTCACACATCGAGACATCCAGCGCCAGCAGGTCGATATTTTTAATGCGCAGATGCGCCTCCATCAGGCGGGTATCGCCCGGAAAGAACAACCGCCCGTCCGGTGTGTTGAGGATATAGCCGCAGCATTCCCCGGCGCGAAAGGGTCTGCCCCCTCGCTAGAGGTCTTTAAGCTGCCACGGGTGGTCGGCGGGTGTCACGTCAACGGTGATGCCGCCAAGCTGCACCGGCTCCTCCTCACGGCAGACAAACGCCTGCACAGGGCTGACGCCAAGCTGGGTCAGCGCATGGTAAACGCGATAGGTACCAAAGAATTTAGCACCTTTTTGGGCCAATACAAGCGCTGTCAGCGGGCCGAGGTGGTCGCTGTCAGAATGGGTGTAAAGCACGTAGTCGACACGTGGAAGCTGATCTGCCAGAATCGGCAGCGCAATTTTAAGCTTCAGCCCCACCTCGCTGCATCCTTCTTGATCGGGCGAGAGAGACAGCACCGGGTCAATCAAAATAATCGTCCCGCGGCAGTTGACCAAAAAGCCCGCCCCGCCAAGCCATGTCACGGCGGTATCGCCCCGGTTAGCAAAGGCTTTTGCATCCATCGGTACCGTTATCAAGGCGTTTTCTAACTGAGCCATCGGGCAGCCCCCTTTAAAAAGCTATTTGTGATATTTACCGCCCGCCGAAATTGAACAGGCGCGATAGAGCTGTTCGCAGAGCATGAGGCGCATCAGCTGGTGCGGAAAGGTCATGCGTGAGAACGACAGCCGCAGCACCGCTGCCCGTTTAACCGCGTCATCAAGGCCGAATGAGCTGCCGATGACGAGCGAAAGGGCGCTGCTGCCCTGCACCTCTAGCGTATCAAGCTTTGCCGCAAGCTGCTCGGAAGAAAGCAGCTCCCCCTCGACACACAGCGCAATGAGCGCGCTGCCCTTGGCCTTTTCGAGAATTTTTTCACCCTCGGCCGCCAGTGCCGCATCAATCTGCGCCTGAGAGGGCTTTTCGGGCAGACGAACCTCGTCCAACTCCACAACCTGCACCCGTGCGTAGGCCGACAGACGCTTTAAATATTCGGCACAGCCTTGCGAAAGATAGCTTTCTTTGAGCTTGCCCACCGTAATCACTCGAATATTGCGCATTGATAAACTCCCTTTTTGTGGAGTGGGATATTCGTATTAGAACCTCACCAGTCGCGAGAGATTATCATACGGGGCGACGTCCAGTTCAAAATCGAGGTCGCGCTGTGCGCCCGTCTCGGCTAAAGCTGCCGCCACCGTCTGCTCCGCCAGCGCGGGGTTATTATTCTCGCGAGAGAGATGCCCCAGAAAAAGCTGCACCGTGCCCGATTCCACCAGCGCCGCGGCAAACGCCGCCGAGCTGCCATTATCCAAATGCCCATTCGATGAGGCAATACGCTGCTTTAAAAAATAAGGGTATGGCCCCATGCGCAAAAGCTGCGGGTCGTAGTTGGCCTCCAGCAGCACAGTGCGGCAGCCCATGACTCCCTGCATGACCTCGTCGGTGACACGCCCCAAGTCGGTCGCGACGGCGACGGTCTGTTCATTGGGCAGCGTCAGGCGATAGCCAACACTAGCGACGCTGTCGTGCGGGGTGGCAAACGCCTGAACCCGCATGCCCGCCGCTTCAAACGGCCTGCTGGTCACCTCAATAAGCGTCGCACCCGCAGGCACGCAATTGTGTTCCACAATATAGCTGAGCACCGGCCCCGTGGCATACACTGCGGCACCGGTTTTCTTAACAAGGTTGCATAAGCCCTTGATATGGTCGGTATGCTCGTGCGTGATCAGCACCGCTGAGAGTGCCGCAGCCGATTCACCGGTCTCGGCGATGGCGTTGACAATTCTGCGGCAGCTGATACCTGCATCGACGAGCAGCGCGCCTGACGCGCAGGATATGTAGGTGCTGTTGCCCGCGCTGGAACTGGCCAGCACGCAGAATTTTGCCAATAAAATCTCCCCTTTAACATGAAAAAACTAAAACGACAGCTTACAAAACAAGCTGCATTTTTCAAAAGTTATAAAACCAAAAGTTTTGGTCAAGCTTTTATAAAAGCCGCAGGCTGTCGAAGAACCTATATGACAGAAAAAGTTGCATAAATCTAAGTTTGGGTCAAGCTTTTTCAAAAGCTTGCAGGGGGCGGGACAGCGTCCCGTACACAATTTTATCGTTTAAAAGCGCAGGAGAGGGTGCAAAAACAGTCCGGTGGACTGTTTTTGCGTGGGAGAACCTCCGCAAGGGGTTTTCCCGATGCCGCCTAAAGCGGCATTATTTTGTGTAAATTGTCAAACTACCATGACTTTATCGACAGACTGAGGCTTTTATAAAAGTAGGTCTCAGGTTATAACAAAACAGCTATCCCCAAATTTCTTCGGGGATAGCCCCAGATCGGTCAAGGTGCTGAGCCGCGCTTTCTTTGCGGCTAGATGATTTCCCAATAAGGCAGGCGGCAGCAACCTAAAAGCTACTGCGCAGGCCTAATCACGTCGACATCGGGCGTAATCTGCTTTTTGATATCCGCACCGATATGCAGCAGTTTCTCAACAATCTTTTCGTAGCCACGCTCGATATGCTCAATATCTTCAATCTCGGTGACGCCCTCGGCGGCAAGCGCTGCAATAATCAGCGCAGCCCCGGCGCGAAGATCGGTCGCCTTAACCGGCGCGCCGGTCAGACGCGAAACGCCCTCAATAACCGCCATTTTGCCATCGACCGAAATGTTGGCACCCATGCGCTTAAGCTCGTCAATATACTTGAACCGGCCGCCTTCCCACACACCCTCGGTGATGATACTGGTGCCGCTGGCGCGGCAGAGCATAGCGGTAATCTGCGGCTGCATATCGGTCGGGAAGCCCGGATGCGGCAGCGTTTTGACGTTGACTTTATTGATAACGGCTTGTCCTGTGACATGCACCGCGTCGTCAAGCTCTTCGACGGTAGCACCCGCCGCCGCCAGCTTGTCGGTAATCGATTCAAGATGCTTGGGGATAACGTTCCTGATGAGAAGGTCGGAGCCTGTTGCCGCCGCCAGCACCATATAGGTGCCCGCTTCAATCTGATCTGGAATTATGGAATAGGTGCTTGGGTGGAGCACATCCACCCCGTGAACCTTGATGACGTCGGTGCCCGCGCCGCGAATGTCGGCACCCATGGAGTTTAAAAAGTTAGCTAAATCAACAATGTGCGGTTCTTTGGCGGCATTTTCCATAATAGTAATGCCGTGCGCCTTGACGGCTGCCATCATAACATTGATGGTTGCCCCGACGCTGACCACGTCAAAGTGTATGTGTGCGCCCAGCAGGCGGCTGGCCTTGGCGCAGATCATGCCGCTGTCAACGGTAACCTCGGCCCCCAGTGCGGTAAAGCCCTTGAGGTGCTGGTCGATGGGGCGTACACCGAAGTTGCAGCCACCCGGCATCGATACATTCGCCTCGTTGCAGCGCCCGAGCAGTGCACCGAGAAAATAATAGGACGCACGCATCGCCCTTGCAAATTCATAGGGAACCGCGTTGCAGTCCACAGCGGAAGTATCAATCTCGATGGTATCGCGGGTCAGCCGGCGGGTTTTTGCGCCGAGATGCGTCAAAATTTCAAGCAGAATTTCAACATCGCTGATGTCGGGAACATTTTCAATCACACAACGGCCCTTTGCCAGAATTGTCGCGGGAATAATGGCGACGGCGGCATTTTTTGCTCCGCTGATCGTAATCTCTCCACTAAGGGGGCAACCGCCTTTTATGATAAACTTTTCCAAGGCGAACCTTCCTTCCGTTATTTGCTAACTTATAGTACTGT
>DATMYZ010000344.1:0-2275 GCA_035560675.1 Clostridia bacterium | reverse complement strand
TGCCACACCCTTGAAGACATGCAGGTTATGAACGACAGAGAGTTGATTTTCTTTAAGGTTACCAATGCGGACCTAAAACTTCAAAAAGAAAAAATCATTCCGTTCTGGGAAAAGCGGTCCATGCGCTATAAGATTCTGAATGCGCTTAGCCCCAAGTGGAAAGAATGCTATGCCGCAGGTATTTTTACGGAATTTATGGAACAGCGCGGCCCTGGTCACACCGTCGGTTCTGAAAATATCTACCTAAAAGGTTTTGAAGACCACAAAGCCGACATTCAAAAAGAATTAGATCGCCTCGATTTTTATAACGATAAAGACGCCATTAACAAAAAAGAACAGCTAAAGGCAATGTCTATCTGCTGCGATGCAGTCATGATTCTTGGGCGTCGTTATGCCGCCTATGCCCGCGAGCTTGCCGAAAAAGAAACAGACGCTACACGCAAGACCGAGCTGCTTGAAATTGCCGCTAACTGCGATGTTGTTCCGGCGCATAAGCCGCAAACCTACTGGCAGGCCATTCAGATGTATTGGTTTGTGCATCTTTGCGTCACAACCGAGCTTAACCCGTGGGACGCCTATAGCCCTGGTCGGCTTGACCAACATCTTAATCCCTTCTACAATAAAGATTGTGCTGACGGCATTTTAGACGACCGCAAGGCACTTGAATTGCTGGAGTGCCTGTGGATCAAGTTTAACAACCAGCCCGCACCGCCAAAGGTGGGCGTCACTCTTAAAGAAAGCGGAACCTACACCGATTTCGCCAACATCAACACCGGTGGTATCACACCGCAGGGCGAGGATGGCGTCAACGAGGTCAGTTACCTCATCCTCGATTGTATGGATGAAATGCGACTGCTCCAGCCCAGCTCTAACGTGCAAATCAGCCGGAAAACCCCAAAGCGTTTTCTTAAGCGCGCCTGCGAGATTTCAAGAAAGGGTTGGGGTCAGCCCGCCTTTTATAACACCGATGAGCTTGTACAAGAGCTTTTAAATGCTGGCAAAACGATTGAGGATGCCAGAAAGGGCGGCACCAGCGGTTGTGTGGAAACGGGTGCCTTTGGTAACGAAGCCTACATACTGACCGGCTATTTTAACATTCCAAAGATTCTCGAACTGACGTTAAACGACGGCTACGATCCGATCTCTAAAAAGCAGCTTGGCCTGGCGCTCGGTCACGCCACTGATTTTAAGTCTTATGAAGAACTGCTCGCCGCCTTTAAGAAACAAATGGAATACTTTGTGAACATCAAGCTGGAAGGCTCGAACATCATTGAATCGCACTATGCTAAATACATGCCGGCTCCGTTTCTATCCATTATCACAAATGATTGCATGAAGAAGGGCAAGGACTACAACGCAGGTGGCGCAAGATATAACACCAGCTATTTGCAGGGTGTGGGAATCGGCTCTATCACAGATTCTCTTGCAGCCATCAAACAACACGTATTCGAAAAGGGCGACCTTACTATGGGTCGACTGATGGAAGCGCTAAACGCCAACTTTGAAGGCTTTGAAGATGTTCGCCACCTGCTGCTGGAGAAAAGTCCTAAATACGGCAACGATGAAGACTATGCCGACGATATTATGAAGGATATTTTTGCCCATTATCGCGATTGTGTAACCGGGCGCCCCAATATGCGTGACGGCCACTATCGCGTTAACATGCTGCCCACGACCTGCCATGTTTATTTTGGCGAGGTCATGCTGGCAAGCCCCGATGGCCGGCTGGCGCATCGCCCGCTGTCGGAAGGCATTTCGCCTGTGCAAGGCAGCGACACCAACGGCCCGACAGCCGTCATCCGCTCCGCAGCAAAGATGGATCACATCAGTACCGGTGGCACTCTTCTCAATCAGAAGTTCACTCCCTCCAATGTGGCGGGCGATCAAGGACTTGAAAATATGGCAAACCTCATCCGTGCCTACTTCAATCTGGATGGCCACCACATTCAGTTCAACGTCGTAGACCGCGCAACACTGCTGGCAGCACAGCAAAACCCTGAGGACTATAAGGATTTAATTGTACGTGTAGCGGGTTATAGTGACCATTTCAGAAATCTGAGCCGCGCATTACAGGACGAAATTATTGCCCGTACCGAACAAAACTTCTAAAAACAGTCCATTATTTTAGATACTTCGTAAAATTCTAAGTGCTATACGGTGTATCATTAGCACCAAAAATTCATCTGCGTGAAAAAGTCAATAGGCTACATATCTAAAAGAATCAGAAAAGGAGCTGCTCTGTGTCAAAACAGAAGCAGCTCCTTTGTTTGTTTAA
>DATMYZ010000343.1:0-4143 GCA_035560675.1 Clostridia bacterium | reverse complement strand
ATACATAGGTTCTGATTCGGACAGTCTTATGTAAATTAAACATTGGAGGGGAATCAATTTTGAAGCAAGTTTGCGTAGGTTTGGTCGGCGCTGGTTATGCCGCCTATTTACATGGAAATGGTTATGAGAAAGTTTCCGGTGTGCCGTTGCGGCTTAAGACTATTGTAGATACCAATCTTGAAAAAGCAAATGCTGTTAAAGCACGCTATGGCTTTGAACAGGCTATTGCAGATTTTGATGCGCTACTCAAAGACCCTGAAATTAATCTGGTTGATATTGTCACGCCCCCGTTTTTACACCCCGACATGGTTGCAAAAGCCTTAGCAGCAGGTAAAAATGTCATCTGTGAAAAACCTTTGACCGGCTATTTTGGCATGCCGGGTGATGCAGAGCCTATCGGTGATAAGGTTCCTAAAAGCAAAATGTATGCAGAAGTACTCAAAGCAATTGACGGTCTTCGCGCCGTGGTCGAAAAGAGCGAAGCCAAATTTTTGTACGCTGAAAATTTTGTATATAGCACCCCTGTGCGCCGTGCTGCAGATATTATTTCAAAACGCAAGAGTAAAATTTTGTTTTTAAAAGGCGAAGAAAGTCTCAAGGGCTCCAGCTCCCCCGTGGCAGGCGAGTGGAAATATACTGGCGGCGGCTCGCTGGTTCGTGTCGGTTGCCATCCGCTGGCTGGCATGCTCTGGCTAAAGCAGCAGGAAGCTAAAGCACGTGGTGAGGTCATTACGATCAAGAGTGTGCTTGCCGATACTGGCCGCGCTACCGCCTGCTTAGATGAGCACGAACACCGCCATATCAGTGCCAGACCACATGACGTCGAGGATTTTGCAAATGTAACTGTCACATTTTCAGATGGTACGAAGGCGGTTGTTCTCGCCTCAGACACCGTTCTGGGCGGAACCAAAAACTATATTGAAATCTACTGCAATGATAACGCCATGACCTGCAACATCACCCCCACCGACCTGCTCAATACCTACTTCCTTGACGAAGAGGGCATGGAGAATGTCGAAATCTCCGAGATGCTTCCAGCAAAGCTTGGCTGGAACAAAGCCTTTGTCTCCGACGAGATTATCCGCGGTTATATGGGCGAGCTTCAGGACTTTGCCGAAACCGTTTATTACGATAAAACCCCATCAAGCGATTTTGATCTCGCATATCAGACCACCAGGGTTATTTATGCGGCCTATCTGTCTGCCGAAGAAGGCAAACCCATTGAATTTTAAAATCTTCGATTCACTTCTTAATCCAAAACAAGAACGGCTCTCCTGACAACCGGGAGGGCCGTTCTTGTATTTATGCCCCAGTAAAAGCTTAATGCTTACTGTCTGCCCTCTGTAGCGTGAACTATACTTTATTAAATAGTATCAAGAGGCCATCTTATTGCCAATTACCCCATTGCTGTAAGTGTTGCGCATGTTTTCAGCAAAAATGCCGTAACCTCGCGCGGGGTCGTTGACAAACACATGGGTCACCGCGCCAACCAGCTTGCCGTCCTGAATAATCGGAGAACCGCTCATGCCCTGTACAATACCGCCGGTTACTTCCAGCAGGCGCGGATCGGTCACCTTGATGACCATATTCTTTGTGGGATTTGCGTCGGTTGTAGCAATACGTTCAATCTGAATGGCATAGGCTTGCGGCTGTTTGCCTTGCACGGTTGTATAGATGGTTGCAGCGCCTGCGTGCACCTCGCCCCTTGTTGCCAGGGGAATAGGCTCACTCTGCACAGGCGACATACTGCATTGACCATAAATGCCTGTTTCGCTATTTTTAACCAAACTGCCTATCACCTTGTTGCTGCCAAATACGCCGCGCAGCTCACCTGGGAACCCGCTTGAGCCACGGCTGACACCGGTAATGGTCACCTCAACCGCCTCGCCGCTTGAAAGCGGCATAATTGCTCCGGTGTCTACATCACAAATCGCATGTCCCAATCCGGCGAAAACACCTTCCTGGGGGTCGTAAAAGGTCATTGTGCCGATGCCAGCAGAGCTGTCGCGCACCCACATACCCGCGCGGTAACTCTCGTCAGAGGGCGCCTGGATCGGCGTCAGAGAAACATTTTTGATATTTCCATCCCGCCGCAGCGTTACCTGCATCTCGCGCCCGTTGCTTTCGCTGACAATTTTTCCAACATCTTCGTTGTAATAAATTTTCTTGCCGTCAATTGAAAGAATAATATCACCGGTTCGTATGCCTGCATTTTTTGCGGGATTGGTCGCCTTACCATCAAGATCTAGGTCGCTCATTCCCACCACCATGACGCCGTCGGTAAACATTTTAATACCGAATGGCGTCCCGGCGGGAATCACCATGTCTCTTTCGACAACTTTTACGCTGACCGTCTTTATAACGGCTCCGCCCGGCAACGAAAGACGCAAAGAATATTCATTGCCTGCGCGGGAGACCAGATCGGAGGGCATATTGTCCACCCAGCCGCTGCTTTTAATGCCCAGCCAACCGCTGTTAATCGAAAAACGTTCGCCCTGCGCTACATAGTAGCGGTCGGGCAACATGGCTTGCAAACAAAGCAAAACCGCCAGAAGCCCGAGCATGACGACCGACACGATGGTCGCCGATACTTTAAAAATCCTCTTCATCACACCGTTACACCTCCTTTGCCTGTGCTGTTTGAGAACAAACGTAATTGTTCTCCCTTATATAATGTCAGGCAACGGTGCGATTAACAGCGGCAAAAAGTTGACTTCAAGGCAACGACTGTGTTTGTTTCCAATCAATTTTGCCTCTTGATCTCAGCTTTTGGCGGCCACACTGATGTACCAATAAAAATCGCCAAAATTTGGCGCGTTTTGCATCGTTTCAGACGTTTTTATTATGTGCCAAAAAGACAAACTATATTTAATAATAAAAACTTTGAATGAGGCGTTTTTTATGTTTATTTCGATTTGGCGCACCTTTGTGCTTTTTGTGGCGGTGTCGGTCGCCCTGCGCTTTATGGGCAAGCGACAGCTTGGCGAGCTTCAGCCCTCTGAATTGGCTACCACCATTATGATTTCAAATATCGCTGCAATCCCGATTGAAAATATTGGATCGCCAATGATAAACGGTATTCTCTCTATCGCTTTACTCGCCTGCCTGGAGGTTCTGCTGTCGGTGGTCATCTTAAAATCTCGCAAGCTGCGCGGCGTTGTGCTGGGCCATCCCCGCTGCGTCATAAGGGATGGCACGCTTGACCAGAAGGAACTTTCAGACCTTCGTTGGTCGCTGGACGACCTGATGGAGCTGCTGCGCGGCAACGGCGTCTTTGATATTGACGAGGTGTTGTTTGCAATTGTGGAGACTAACGGCAGCCTTTCAGTCTATCCCAAATTCAAGGACAGGCCGGCGAACAATAAAAATCTGGACATTCCACTGAGCGAATGTGAATCGCCACCGGTTTTCGTCATCAACGACGGCGAACTGGACGCAGCCGCATTAAAATATTGCAATCTGAGCCCGGAATGGCTAAACAAAACGCTGGCAGAACATAAGCTTTCTGTCAGCGAGGTTTTTGCCATGAGTTGCGATCGCTCGGCCAAATATGTACTGGTTAAAAAGGAGCAAAAGGGATGAAACGGTTTTATATTGCCTTGGTGGTACTGGTCGTAATGTTTTCAGGCTGTTTTTGGCTCAACTTCAAAATGCAGCACGGTACCCTCACGATGAAAGATGAAATAGACCGCATCGGGCACGCCGTTGAAACTGGTGACCCTGACAGCGCAAAAGCCACGATGCAACAGCTAACTGAACTTTGGACAGGTAACAAGCACTTTTTCCGCGCGTTGGCGGGCAGCACCTATTGCGATCCCTTCGAAAGCACGATGGAACGCGCGTCGGTGTGGCTGGAGCAAGATAAGAAGTCGGAGCTTTTCGCCGAACTTTCAGAACTTCATTCCCGAATAGACCAACTTTGGGATACTCAAGCATTGCACCCCCAAAACTTCTGGTAATAAGAGTTATCGTTAAATTGACAGATTAACACAGCGAAAATGCCCGGTGACGATCAAGTAGGATTTGGTGTTTTCAGAGGGCCGCAACACCTCTTAGCCCTTATCATAATTGAGCGTTTAGATGCCTTCCTTGTCAGCCATCCCAAAAGGCCAAGACATTTTTATGCAATGAGCACATGTAAAA
>DATMYZ010000342.1:0-2688 GCA_035560675.1 Clostridia bacterium | reverse complement strand
ACCTAATTCCGTATCCAGTTCTTTCTGTATTAATGAAACTTTTGTAAACATTTGCCCATGCGCAAATTAACTAAAAAGGACATCAGACACTTTTTACGGCATCTGCTGTCCCTCTCAATATATTATTTATGTTGCAAATGGTGCACGGCCCTAATTACACCGCTGACACGGGTATCACGTGTTTATACGGCCGTAACCCTGCGCGCAGCTAAGCTTAAAAACTCCGCTTCATTTGCCAGAAAAGCTTTAACCAATTCAGGATCAAACTGTATTCCGGATTTTTTTTCAAGCTCTTCACAGGCAAATTCGTGTGAATACGCCCTTCTATAGGTTCTGGTACTGGTCATGGCATCATAGGCATCGCATATGGCTGTGACCCTTGAAATAAACGGAATTTGATCGTGGCTCAGCCCAAAAGGATACCCTTGTCCATTCCACCACTCATGGTGGTAAACCGCCGCGTCATGCGATAACGAAATGAGGTATTCGGGAAATCCCAAGATTTTCCGCTCTCTGATTTGGTAAAACAGCTCTTGAGCCAACAGCGTATGCTGCTGAACCGCTTGAGTTTCTTCCGCTGTAAGCTTCCCCTGCTTTGAAAGAAGCTCTTGGGAGATATACGCCTTGCCGATATCGTGATAAAAGGCCGCATGGCCAAAATGGCGGTACGGGTATGAAGCAGCAGTTCTTGGGACATTTTGCATAATCTTATTAGCCATTACGTCGACAAGTATTCCGACATTAGACATATGTCTTATCTGGTCATAAGGTATCAGTCGGATAATATCTTTGATATTTTTGCCGATAGTCTGGGCTGGCAGCATGCTGTTTCCTCCTTTTGGAGCAATCCTCTCCACACTTCTGGGAAATGCAACGTGACTTTTGTCCGCCACTACCACCTGAAGCATGGTCACGCGCACGCACACAAAAACCGCTGTCAGCGTTCGGCACATCGCGGAAAACGCAGGCCAAGACCGTTGCCAAGGATCCGGATCATTCCGGGCGGCTTTGCCTGTTGCGCACATTTAAAGCAACGGAACATCGGCAAAGGGGCAACCCCGACAAGTTTTAAACGCCCGCCTGATATTGCGCCAACTTAATAAAATTTGCTCTTTACGTTTTTTTAAAAGTAAAACCGCCACGGAATTCACTGTAAAATTGCCCAACAATGAGGGCTGTTAATACTGATTCAGGTTAAATCGACACAAAAGATTGGCGCGATATTTTTTTGTCAGCCGAGGAAGAGGATGCAGGCAGGCTGGCGCCCACCAAAGACGATGACGACAAATGGCGTAAAAATACCCGTCAAGATGTGTGCGAATTTGACCTGAATTAGTATAAGAACGCCTCTAGCAGCTTTGTGCCGTTACAGCTAAAGACAGCGCGGAAAGTTCCGACTTTTTAAGAAGATGTGCCGCATCTATTAGCAAAACCATCCGTTCCTGCTTTCCCTGCACAGCCTCCAGCCTTCCAATTCCTGTTAGGTAATCGTTGACTGGCACACAGCATATTTTAGGTGGCGGTGAGATTTGTGCATCTGAAATATCGCGAACTTCATCTACCGCATCTACAATAAATCCAAAAGCGCTGCCGCTAATTTGAGTAACTATAATACAAGTACGCTCGTTGTAGGGCGCTTCAGGATGTCCCAGCCGCAGCCTCATATCTATAACCGGGAATACATCTCCGCGTAGGTTAATCACACCTTTAACATAAGCGGGCGCGTCCGGCATGCGAATGATATCCTGAAGTCCGACGATCTGCACGACGGCTGAAGTAGAAATTCCAAACATCTGTCCATCCGTAAAAAACGTTAGGTACCTCCCCGCGTCTGAGTCCTCTATACGGTTCGAAAAATCAAGTCCCTGTGTGTTTTGCATCAATAGCTCCTCCTTATTGCAGCCAGATTAGCATGTCGTCGGTTTAATATTTGGCTGTCATATCCCGAGTGTTAAGCGAAGATTTAGACACGGGGGCATTGAACATCAACGCTGTCTCAGTTTCGCGAAAGGAACCATCATCTCTTAACCTAAATTTTCCGACCTGCTGCATTAAGGTTTGTGCCTGAGCAGCCAGCTCTTCGCTGGAAGCTGAGCTTTCTTCTGCAGTAGCGGCGTTGGTCTGCACCACAGACGACACCTGTGACAGTCCTTGATTGATCTGCTCAATCTCCTGCGCCTGAGCCAAAGAGGCCGCCTGAATTTCCTGTGTGGCATTTTCCATCATTTTCGCCTTTTCAGAGACATCTTCGAGAATCCGAGCCGCTTCATCGGCTAATCTTTCACCATCTGTCACTGCACGAGCTGAATGCTGAATCAGCTCGGCGGTCTGTTTGGCGGCGGCGGCCGATTTTCCTGCAAGACTACGCACCTCATCAGCAACGACAGCAAATCCCTTACCGGCCGCGCCAGCACGAGCCGACTCTACAGCGGCGTTTAAGGCAAGAATATTCGTCTGGAATGCGATATCTTCAATAACTTTTGTAATGCTAGATATTTTAGCAGAAGCCTCTCCAATTTCTTTCATTGCGGTGTTAAGCTTTTGCATGTGAAGGTTACTCTTATTAACGCCTTCTCCGGCCTGTCCAACATAGCCGGATGCCTTTTTAACGCTGCCTACATTCTTTTCTGCCTGTTGGGTGATCGAGTCAATGGAGGCGTTAAGCTCTTCAAGCGCCGAGGCTTGTTC
>DATMYZ010000341.1:0-5961 GCA_035560675.1 Clostridia bacterium | reverse complement strand
CCGTATTCCCTTTGCGGCGGGATTTCGTGTCGGCGAAGAGCCGGAATGAAAAGCTGACAGTCCTCTGCCGTTTGTGCTTCAAACGGGAATGAATGTCTGTTACAAACTAAGGAGGAATTTTTACATGGACGCTTTAAAGTTTTTTTCTGACCCTTGCCTGAAGGAGAAGCCCCCTGAGTTTAATGTGGGCGACACTATCCGCGTGGGTGTTCGCATCAAGGAAGGCGAGAAATCTCGTGTGCAGGCATTTGAAGGCACCGTTATCGCCAAGAAACACGGCGGCATTCAGGAGACCTTCACGGTTCGCCGTATGTCCCACGGTGTTGGCGTTGAGCGCGTTTTCCCGCTGCACTCCCCGGTTGTAGTATCTGTGGAGGTTGTACGCGAAGGCAGAGCACGCCGCGGCAAGCTTTATTATCTCAGAGATCGCGTTGGCAAGGCGGCCCGCGTCAAGGAAGTCAGAAGATAATAATGATTTATTCAAAAAGGGACTGTGTGTCCCTTTTTGTTTTTTTAAAGAGTCTTTTTGGAGGCATTGTATGGAAGAGCAGTCTAACAACAGAATTCCTGAGCCCGATGCGGATAATATACTGACGTCGCCTGTGTCGCAGCGCCGCGACCGCATCTTTAAAGAGCTATATGAGTGGGTTGAAAGTGCGGTGCTCGCTGTTGTTTTTGTTGTGTTGCTGTTTACCTTTGTTGCCCGCACCTCGGTAGTTAGCGGCGAATCGATGATACAGACACTGCAAAGCGGCGATATGCTGGTTGTTTCACGTCTGGGGGGCTCGGTGCAGCCGGGCAACATCGTGGTAGCCACCAAGCCCTATTATGCCAATGAGCCAATTATTAAGCGCGTGATTGCCACCGGCGGGCAGAGCGTGGATATCGACTTTGTCGAGGGTGTCGTCTATGTCAATGGCGAGGCGTTGGACGAAGTTTATGCTAACACACCAACTAACCGTAAATATGATATGGATTTTCCACTCACCGTGCCGGAAGGCTATCTCTTTTTGATGGGGGATAACCGAAACGGCTCACTCGACAGTCGATCGACTGACATTGGGTTGGTAGATGAGCGTTATATCCTTGGTAGGGCGTATTGGCGGATCATGCCGTTTTCGTCCATGGGAAAGCTTGACACTAATGCGGAACTGCAAAAATAACGAAAGCCATTTATTTTTTACCTGACGCTGTTCTTCGTCTTCTGAGACGTTTCTTTCATGTCAGAAAAAACATAGGCGCACTTTGTTATACTATTCAGCTTAAGTATTCGTGTTTTCAATAAACAGGAGGAAAGTCGTGGCGGAACAACAAGGTAAAACGATACAGTGGTTTCCGGGGCATATGGCTAAGACACGCCGCCTTATTCGTGAGAATATTGCACTGGTGGATGCTATTGTCGAGCTGCGTGACGCAAGAATTGTGCGCGCCAGCCGTAATCCCGAAATAGAAGTGCTGACTAAGCAAAAGCCGCGTCTCATATTGCTAAACAAAGCTGATGTCGCAGACGAGCAGGTCACCCGCGCTTGGTGCGAATTTTTTCAAAAGAAGGATCTTGCGGTACTGGCGGCGGACTGTCGTAGCGGACGCGGATTAAGGCAGCTTGAGCCGATGCTTAAAGAGGTCTGTGCTGCGCGCATTGAGCAGAATGCTCGGCGCGGTATGACTGGCCGTCCGTTGACACTGATGATTGTCGGCATACCCAATGTCGGCAAGTCCTCTCTGATCAACAGACTGGCTGGATCACGGCGTGCCAAGGTCGAAGACCGACCCGGTGTGACGCGTGGCCGCCAGTGGGTTAAGCTGGAGGGCGGCATGGAGCTTTTGGATATGCCCGGCGTGCTCTGGCCCAAGTTTGAAGATCAGCGCGTCGGCCGCTATCTGGCCTATACAGGCGCTATCCGCGACCAGATTATGGACACTGAGGATCTGGCCTGCGGGTTGCTGGAGCTGCTGGCAAAGCGCTATACACAGGCGCTGTGCGAACGCTATCGCTTTGAACCAGAGGAGATCGCTGAGAAAAGCGGCTATGATCTTTTGTGTCTGCTGGCGGTAAAGCGCAGTATGCTGGTATCCGGCGGAGAGCCTGATACGCTGCGCGCATCCTCCACCTTGTTGGATGAATTCCGCGGCGGCAAAATTGGGCGCGTCTCGCTGGAAAGCCCGGAGGATATTCGACGTGACTACCGTTAAAGAAAAGCCGAACCTTTATGAAATAGAAGATGCGCTGCACAGTCGGGGACTGACTCTGATCTGTGGGGTTGACGAGGCGGGCCGGGGCCCGCTGGTCGGCCCGGTTTGTGCGGCGGCGGTTATTCTACCGCAGGGGCTTACAATCGACGGTCTAAACGACTCGAAAAAGCTGACCGAGAAAAAACGCGATGCGCTTTATGACATCATAACCGCGCAGGCGGTGTCGTGGGCAGTTGGGTTGGCGTCCGCGCAGGAAATTGACGAAATCAATATTTTACAGGCAACCTATCTGGCGATGCACCGTGCGGTCAGTGGCCTTAATTGTTCCCCGGACTATGTGCTGGTGGACGGCAACGGTGACCCGCACCTTTCGTTACCTACCCAAACGGTGGTAAAAGGCGACAGCAAGGCAGCCTGCATTGCTGCGGCCTCGGTACTGGCCAAGGTGACCAGAGATCGCCTACTGACGTCACTTGGTGAGCGATACCCTGAATATGGCTTTGAAAAGCACAAAGGTTATCCTACCCAAGCACATTATCAGGCGATCGCTAAGTATGGCATCACGCCGGAGCATCGACATTCCTTTTTAAAAACGCTGCACAGTCATATCTAGGATGACGTGAACATATAAACCGCAAGACGGGTGAAGATATGCCGACAAACGGGGCACTCGGCGAGCAGTTCGCCGCTGACTATCTGAAAACGCAGGGCTATTGCATTTTAGAGACCAATTTTCATACCCGCTTTGGCGAAATTGATATCATTGCGCAAAAGGATGATATTTTGGCCTTTGTAGAGGTTAAGACGCGTGCCGCAACCATGCTTTATACCCCGGCGGAGGCGGTAACTGCCACCAAACAGAAAAAGCTGATCACCGCGGCAATGCAATACTTACAGGCGTATCCCAATGATTTGCAACCCCGGTTTGACGTTGTGGCAATTGTTACTGCGTCAAAAAACAGCTTTCAAGTTGTGAATATGACACACTTTATAGATGCATTTGAAGTATGATGCTCAGTGTGGCAGATTTGTCTTATCCCCACGCACGACGCGTGAGCAATATCATAGCAATGAAAACAGGGGAGCCTTTTGGCTGACCCGAAAGGATGGTAGATATGCAATACACCAGCACAAGAGACAAAACACTTTCGGTGACCTCGTCCTTCGCGATAGCAAACGGCATTTCGCCGGAGGGCGGACTTTACGTGCCCTGCGAGTTGCCCCGCGTGGATGAGGATTGGCTGACCGATTTGCTCGAAAAGGAGTATCCTGATCGTGCGCAACAGGTGCTTTCGCTGTTTTTGACCGATTTTACAGCCGAAGAGCTGAACTCGGCGGTGACAGGCGCTTACACGAACGGCGTGTATGAAGAAGATTGGGCGGCCCCGCTGTCTGACTTGTCGGACGGGCGGTTTGTGCTGGAGCTCTGGCACGGTCCCACTTGCGCCTTTAAGGATATGGCGCTTCAATTGCTTCCGCGGCTGATGGTGCCCGCTGCAAAACGCGCACTTGGCGGCAAGCAGATTATGATTCTGGTGGCGACCTCGGGCGATACCGGCAAGGCAGCGCTGGAGGGCTTCTGCGACGTTAAAGGTGTCAAGATTGCCGTTTTCTATCCCGATCAGGGTGTCAGCCCAATGCAGCAGCTGCAAATGGTCACGCAGCGGGGCGACAATGTAGCGGTTTATGCTATTGAGGGTAATTTTGACAATGCCCAGACCGAGGTTAAAAAGATTTTTACTGATCAAAAAATCATAGAGCGTCTAGCTGTGCGCAACACCGTGTTTTCTTCGGCTAATTCTATCAACTGGGGGCGGCTTGTTCCGCAGATCGTCTATTATTTCTCGGCTTATGCCGATATGGTCGGGTGCGAGTGCATCAAGCAGGGCGATTCGGTCAACTTTGTAGTGCCAACCGGCAATTTTGGCAATATCCTTGCGGGCTATTATGCTAAGAAGATGGGCCTGCCGGTTCATAAGCTGATTTGTGCCTCGAACAGCAACAATGTTCTGACCGATTTTATCAAGGACGGCGTGTATGATGCAAACCGTGAGTTTTTCACCACTCTTTCGCCCTCGATGGATATTCTCGTTTCTTCCAATCTCGAACGTCTGCTGTTTGAGTTGACCGACCGCGATAGTGATCGTGTGCGCGACATGATGGAAAAGCTCTCTAAAGAGCGCCGTTATGCGATTGACGATGAGATGAAGTCGCGTCTGGCCAACGATTTCTGGGGTGGTTACATCGATGACGCCAGATGCGAGTCCGTTATTAAAAAGGAGCTGGACGATGTAGGATATCTTGTAGATCCGCACACCGCTGTTGCAATGGGTGTTTATGACGATTATAAGGCAGCCACCGGTGACAACTTGCCCGCTGTTATTGTGTCGACAGCTTCGCCCTTTAAGTTTGCGGGTAGCGTACTCACGGCGCTGGGCGTCGCACAGCCCGCTGACGAGTTTGCGGCGGTGAAAATGCTGGCGAAACAAACGGGTGTACCGGTTCCCGAAAGCATAGAGGCGCTTGAGGACAAAAAAATCCGTTTTTCTAAGGTCATTTTACCCAGCGAAATGCCGGAGGAGATTGAGGCATTTGCTTCTAATATAAAGTAGGCGCCACTATTTTCAAATTGAAAATGTTGCTCCGCTTTAGCAGCGCCTGCTATATAGGCAAAGGCGCTTAAGAGTGCCAACACTTTAGACGTAATGCGCCCAGACAAATTTATTTTTGGGCGGCAGAGATATTAAAGCGCCAAGCGTTCAAAAGCTGCAAGAGCAGTTTTTTGAACGCTTGGCACCGGTTGTCCGAAGCTAAAGGTCTCGATTAAACCGCCTGATAGCCGGCTTTATACGGCGACTTTGGTCGGAATGTGGCGCACTGTGTTTCGCCGCTGCAACTTGCTGTGCAGCTGTTGGTGGTCATTGAGCCCACCTCTACCGTAGGAGCACCACAATGGCAATGGTTGTCATTATAAGCGCAGTTAACGACATCGCAATAGATATTGTTTTTCGGCTCGTTTTCGTGCATGGATTTCACCTCCTCATTTCAGGCTAAAAACAGTATCTGCCGCGCGGTTTAGATTATTCCGACAGGAGGCCGTATGTCAATTTTTACGATAGGCGATCTTCATCTTTCTATCGCCTGTAATAAACCGATGGATATTTTTCCAGGATGGAAAAATTACGTTGAGCAAATTGAGAACAATTGGAAGGCGCAGGTTTCCGATTCGGATACCGTTGTTCTGGCGGGGGATATTTCCTGGGGGATGACGCTGCAAGAAGCTGCCGCTGACTTTGATTATATTGACGCGCTGCCTGGCAAAAAGGTAATTTTGAAGGGCAATCATGATTATTGGTGGAACAGCCGCCGCAAAATGGAGTCTTTTTTTCAAAGCCGGGGATTAAGTACGCTTTCTATTCTCCATAATAGCTGTGTCGTGGCCGGGGACATTGCCATCTGCGGCACCCGGGGCTGGATGCTTGAAGACTCGACGTCGCATGACCAGAAGGTGACTGCGCGCGAAGAGGGCAGGTTGAAAGCCTCGTTGGATGCCGCAAAGTCGACGGGGCTTGAACCGGTTGCCTTTTTGCACTATCCGCCGATTTTTGGCAATGGTATCTCGGGTGGAATCATTGATCTGCTGCGTGAATACGGCGTCAGACGCTGTTTTTACGGCCATCTGCACGGCACGGCCTGCGCACAGGCCTTTGAGGGGGAATACCTTGGTACAAACTTTGTGCTGGTATCTGCCGATCACCTGAGATTTAG
>DATMYZ010000340.1:0-14845 GCA_035560675.1 Clostridia bacterium | reverse complement strand
ATGTGCAAGTTATTGTCAATTCCACCGACTCTAGTCTGCCCGGCCTGCTTCGCCAAGAGGGTTATGGCGTCACCGCGTGGCAGGCGCAGGGCCGCGACGGAGATCGACTGGTTTTACAGGTGCTTGCAAAACGCAGCGATGAGAAAGCGCTGCTGGCCTTGTTGAAAAAGATCTGTCCTAATGCATTTATTATTTCATACGAACCCAAAAATTTTGTTGGCGGCTTCTGGACGAAGCATGTCCGCACCTTTTAACTAAATTTTAGTATAACTCCCCTGTGCCTGATGAGGTCACAGGGGAGTTTTCTGATGTTTCTAATAAATATTTTAGGTATTAGGCCTTAAAGCTGCCAGACAGTGGTTTACGATCGAAATTTTAGAAAATGACGGTAAATGCCAGTCTGTGCCATCAACTGCCGATGTGCTCCCTATTGAACTTTATTTACAATAGCACCACGAATATTATTCAAAAAAGATTTGCTTGCTTTTGTGACATGAAAACATTTTTGCTTTGGCTAGTTTTAGCTAACTAATGCTCAAAAAACCGCTGGTCAAATTCCCAGAATAGTTCTCCACCCCGGATAGAAAAAGGTTTGAAGCGTTTTGAGATAATGCATCGCGTCTTCCTTAGAAAATTGATGAATAACCACCTCAAATATTGCGGTAACATATGCGCTTATAAGTAAATGCAGTTCTTCGGGGCGAATTTCTTTAACCGATACCCCCCGTCTACGCGCCTCCTCCAAAAAAGCCAGCGTTTCTTTTTGTTCCATCACCACAAAATCATGGACGAAGTTTGCATAACGCGTTCCCTCGGAACAGCAAATCAGCAATCTAAACGCCTCAAAGTTGCCATAAATCAACTCGAGAAAAACATTCGTATCCTTGCCGTCATCCCACATGGCATCCAGCGCCCCTTTGCCCAGCAGGGCATAGTCCCGATCCTTGAAATAGTCGTAATATGCATGAAATTCTTTTAACACAGGCACAACCAATGCGGCAAACATATCCTCTTTATCCGCAAAATGTCGGTAAAGCCCGGCAGAAGTCAGCCCAGCCTGTGCTGCGATAACGCGGATAGAAGCTCGTTCAAATCCCTTTTCTAGAAATTCTTTTTTGGCCGCCTGTATAATGCGCTCATGGGTAGCAGTTTTATTCTTTGGCAAATAAAGTCTCCTTTCTTTTTATAGCGATCTACTTTAGCTATCAATGATAACAGATCATAGCATAGCGTAATGTTGATGTCAAGATGCAAGAAAACACTTCTATAGGTCCGTGTTTTCTTGCACGCTGCAACTAACGAGAAACGGCTTTAACATCGCTTTATTGTAGAGTATAATAGAATTGCAAAGATAAAAACACAGTTCCGATTGGTAGTCCGGACGCGGTACAACACCGTCAGTAACCTGCCTCCTTGGTTGTCCCTTCTTTGCCGGTAATACCGAATTTCAAGGAGGGATTTTATGTCTCAGATCACTGTCAGCCTAACTGTATTTTTTGAGGAGCCGTTTTGGGTGGGCCTCTATGAGCGGACGTGCATCGACTGTTATGGGGTTTACAAAATAACATTTGGCTCCGAGCCAAGGGACTATGAAGTTTATGCCATTTTGTTACAAGACTGGCACAAGCTGCACGTTAGTCCGCCGGTTGACTCAGGGCCCGCCGATGCGAAACGCATGAATCCAAAACGCGTGCAGCGCAGCATCAAACACCGGCTTTCTGAAGCTGGCGTCGGTACAAAGGCCCAGCAGACGCTAAAGTTAGAGCACGAGCAAAACAAGCTGCTGCCCAAAACCTATTCCAACGAAAAGCATGAGGCTGAACAGCGACGCAAATTTTTTATAAGGCAGCAAAAGCGCAAAGAGAAGCACCGGGGGCACTGACCCTCGATGCTTCTTTTTATTGACAAGCTCGTATGCCCATTCAGTAAAAACGACTATGTGCCCTTCGCTTTTTTAGGAGGTGCATAATCTTTCATTCCTGAAATAGCACCGTTAGAAACCGCCCAGATATAAAAACTGGCAACCGAACCATAAGGGCTGTACCGGCGACGGTACTTTTCAAACAGCGTTCGATCAATCTTTCGGTGGTGATAAAGCATCCTCAGACCGCGGTGAATGGCAAGATCGCCATAGCTTAAAACATCGGGGCGCTGCATGCAAAAAATCATCAGCATTTCGGCAGTCCATACGCCGATGCCCTTCAGCGCCGAAAGCTCAGTAATTACTGCGGCATCACTTTTTTCAGAGAGCGCCTCAACATCAAAAGTGCCATTATGAACCCGTTGGGCAAAATCCTTGATATATTCCGCCTTTTTAAAGGTGATACCGTAGGCCTGCAACGTGGCGACGTCAGTCATATAGATCTTTTCAGGCGTTATTGCGCCCATCGCGTCGGTCATTCTTCGCCAGATAGTCGCCTGGGCCGCCACTGAAATCTGCTGGCCCACAATATGCCGTACCACTGATGCAAACAAATCGCTGTCGGTATTGCGCTCAAGCAGGCCAAGCGTACCGATTACCTGGCCAAGGCGCTTATCTTTCTTTTTTAAATAGGCCAGCTCTTTTTCTCCATATAAAAACACCTTGCCGTCACCGCCTTCTAAAGCTATCATACCAAAAAGCCATCCGATTTTCTTCCCGTTTTGCTATTTGCAATTTTCGGTGTTTAAAAAGCTTTTAAAATTGCCGATGCAAATTAACCGACGCAAATGGCCGGCATTCTTAACAACTATCGACAATAACCCCTGCCACCCATTAAGTTCAGCGTTTACAGCGTGAAGTATGGCGGCGAACCGCTCTAATGTGTGGTCTCCCCATAATGGCAAAACACGTTTTGTCGTTCAGGATTTGGCATCCTCGGCTGAGATAACTTGATAGAGCTTATTAAAGCCGTCTTCTAAAAATTGCTGCTTCGTAATGCCCATATACCGCTCAAGGTAAGCCTGCTTGGCGACAGCTGTCTGTATCAGCCCCGACAGGGTGGCCCAAAACCAGAAAACAGTCTGACGCGCCTGTTGTTCCGGCTGGTTTTTGCCAATGCCTGTTTCTTCCCGGATAAAGGTTGAAAGCGTCCCGTTAATCTGCTCCCCCACGTCGAAAATTTCTTTTTCAACCGGCTGGTATGCGCCATTCTCAAAATCCACATTAATCTCCCCCAACGTCAGCGTATAATAAAGTGGATATTGTTCTTGGTAGCGCAACAGCGCGCGACAGATTCGATCATACTTTTCTTTCGCCACACCCGGTTCAAAAACCGCCCTACTCAGGCAGTCCTTCAATAGCTTCATACTTCTAAGCACAAGGATCCCGACAATTTCTTCTTTGTTGGCAAAATAGACGTACAACGTGGCTTTGCTGTAGCCCGCTTCTTTTGCTATGTCATCCATTGTGGCGCCCTGAATGCTCTTTTGCCTAAAGAGCCGTTCGGCGGCAGCTGCAATGCAATCTCGATGAACGCTTTCAGGCTCTTTTTTGCGCCTACCCATGCTGTTATTCTCCCCACCATATTAATTACACTATAAGTTTAATTAATTTTAAACATTCTTTATTACTGTGTCAAGTGACATTTGGTTTTCTACAGCTAAATAAGTAGGGCGCGCTATCGAAGCGGTGTGCCCGAATCAGGCCAACGGCCTTTAAAATCTAAAATAAATAAATGGGTTAAACGAGCTGCCAATAATACTTAAGAGACTGGACACCAACAAAACCAACAAACACAGTCCCGACAGCATATATTTTAGCGCACGGGGTAAACAGCTAAAGATAGCTCTAAATGGTTTCTCAAGATTGGTTGTGCTCAGCAATAGCCCTATCAGCACTACTAAAAAGTTGCCCTGAATTTCCAACGCGCGCAGTCTTAAAGATTCCCCCGATGAAAAAGCGCCAAACAGACGCAGTAAAAATAGCCCTACCTCAACGGCGGAATTGCTCTCGAACAAGAATATTGCCCAGCCGAACATATAGAAAAAGAAGGTCACACCGCGTGCTAAGAAAGCAGGCAGCCGTTCTAGAGATCTGCCGATGACATACTTTTCAAGCGCAAGCAGAACAAAGTAATAAAACCCCCAAAAGGCATAATTCCAGTAAGCGCCGTGCCACAGACCGGTTAAAAGCCAGACAACAAGCAGGTTAAACAGATGTCGGAACACACTGACCCGGTTGCCCCCCATGGGAATATAGACATAATCGCGGAAAAAGGTAGACAGCGAAATATGCCACCGCCGCCAGAAGTCGGTCACCGAGCACGCAATATAAGGCTTGTTAAAGTTTTCGAGGAAGTGGAACCCGAAAATACGCCCTAAGCCAATTGCCATATCCGAGTAGGCCGAAAAATCAAAATATATTTGGATGCCATAAGAAATAACGCAGATCCACAACAGCCCTGGCCCGACCAGCGCCTGATTCTGTGCACGAATGACCCGCACCGCCTCACCCGCAGGGTTTGCCACCAGCATTTTTTTAGAAAGGCCAATAACAATGCGCTGCGCGCCCTCAATAAGGTCTTGTGCCGCTGTTTTCCGGCTGCCTATCTCTTTTTCCACATCGGCATAGCGGACAATCGGGCCTGCCACCAACTGCGGAAAAAAGAAAATATATAGCAGTAGATAAGCCCAGTTCCTTTGTAATTGCACCTGTCCGCGGTAAAGATCGATAATATAGGTGATGACCTGAAATGTATAAAACGAAATGCCAATCGGCATCGCGAGTCCAACGGTCATAGGAAGGCTACCAGTGATATGGCCGATGTTCAGCAAAATAAAATTTGCATACTTAAAAACCAGCAACGGCAAAAGGTTCGCTAACAGACTTAGAATAAACGCAAGGTGGTTGCCCCTTTGCACTGCGTACGAAAGCAGATAGGTCAGCCCTGCACAAAGGACGATCAGTAGGACATAAATCGGCTCGCCCCAAGCGTAAAACACCAGCGAAAAGGCAAGCAGAATGCCATTGCGCACCGCCAGACGATTAGCAGGGCACAAAAAATACATTACCGCCAAAAGCGGAAAAAAGCACAACAAAAAAGTAAGGGTTGTAAAAGTCATGGCGCATCCCCCTGTACTTTTTCAAGAAAATACCCGCTCCATGCATCCTGCTGACCCATGAACAGCACGGCATTAATATCATATTCATCAAGCATTGCCGACAGATCAACCTGCTCTAAAATGCGGAAGTTAATAAACACCGTCGTTGAAAAGTGCGAGGCCAGCGGCTGCCGCACAGCACGCGCAAAAGAATCGCCGACAATCAGCAAGTTATACTTCCGGATTGGAAATTCTAGCCGAATAGGCTTGCTCTCGAAGCCAAAATAATTTAAATACTGGTCAAAAGAAGGATCCCGATTGATCTCCCCCGCGTCATAGGCCTGTTCAAGACCAATGGCCATCTCGTTATCACCAAAAAACATCCGGTGTGTATTCAGCATATAACGGTCTACCACAAAATCATCCATGCCGCTGGGCTCTACACTCAGCGCGCTTTCGCGTGCGCGGCTACCGCACCATTTGAGCGCCCCAAAATCCTGCGTATAACCAATCGGGCAGGCCGCCCCCAGCGGAAAATCTTCTGAAAGCATGCAAAGTAAATCGGTATAGCCTTTGCGTGCGCCCAGATTGTTCCAGTGGTGATCCGTTTTATACATCAGGCGGGTATACTCCGAAAAATCGGCAAATTTCATTTTGTCGAAACGAATGTTTTCGTCCAGATTCTGTTCCAACAACCTACTGTAAGAAAAACTGCTGGTCTGCTCAGCAAGATCAAACCAACTCATATCCTCCGCGCGCGAGCAGTAATAAACATAGATCTTAGCGCTAGGGTGCTGCTGTGCAAACCGATTAATTTCTGCTGCCTTGCACTGATAACTTGTAACTGCCTGCTCATCCCGTCGATAGGGAAAGCCTGTCAGCCAGTCTGTGTCGTTCATGCGGTAGACGGTCCCCCACGGTGTCAGGCTTTGCCAGTTATCAAACGGATGAGCAAGATGCTGCGCGCCGTTATATGCCCTGCGCAGGAGTGCCTGCATTTCAACAGTAGCTTCTATCGCCGGTTCGTGTATCGTAATTTGATCTTTAAGTGCCTGCTCAAACTGTGTTTGAAAACTGCCGGCCATGAAGGCATCCCACCGCAGGGCCGGAAAATGCTGCAATTGCTCGCTTTCAGAGCTGTTGGGCCGCACAAATATCGAATACGAGAAAAAAAGTCCAAAAATCAGCAGCGGCACAGCACCTATGAGAGCCTTTTTCATTATTAGCCTCCGGTATAGCTTTCGAACATTCCGATCTGCCCCACCAACAGCACAACGTCTATGTCGTTCTCAGTAATAACCTGATTAATATCGACGCTGTTAGTCTGCTGTGGATCCAGATAAATCGTACGATTAAAATGGCTGGCCAGCAGCTTACGAAAAGGTCTGCCCTGAGAGTCTGAGAGCATCAGCAAATTAGGGCGCTCCGGCTGGTCAAATTCCAGACGGATAACGCCGCTCTGTCCGCCATAAAACGAAAACAGATGCTGAAAAGTCGGATCGCGATTAATCTGGCCTTGGCTATACTCCTCCTCCATGCCCAAAATAACCTGCTTGTCATCAACATAGGAGGTGTAGCTGCCGTAATCGAATTGATAGGTTTTAAAAATATCCATGGCGGTTTGCGGAATGTCGGCACTGACCGGGTCAGTAATGGTCTGGCCGACGGTAAGCAGGTTGTCGTAATCTACCTCGCGCAGTGGCTGTTTCATTGGCGTCATAGTAATATCTTTCGTAAACATCTGGTAGATATCCCGGTAGGCACGGTAAGAGCCGATATGGTTCAGATGAAAATCCAGTTTATAACCGGTTTCCATGTAATCTTTCAGGTTGCTTATTGCAAACTCGCCGCAGGTAATATTGGAATTAATCAGCAAGCTCTTGAAATAGGCGGCATAGTCATAGGCAAAAATGCCTTCTGTGCGACTATACCAGTTGCAGTTGGTCGCCCGGGTGATAAAATACGTATAAAAGCGCACCTGTGGATTCTCATGCTTTAACGCAATAAGCTCATTAGCCCGATTGGAAATTGCCGTCTTAATATTATCGTTTTCTTCATCTGGCTTTGAGATGAGGTAATCTGTGTCGTTCAGGCGATAAAGCTGTTGAATCCCATAAGTAACCTGAACCAGCGTGACCTCGGTTACCTGATAGGCATTCAGCGCCGAATCTCCCTGCCCGGCCTGATTATAGGAAGGCGGCCAATATGCCGGTGTACCGGCCCCACGCAGTAACGGATCTTCAGCGCTGAGATACGCCTCGCCGGCGCTGGTGATTCTGTTAGACATCGATGAGGATGTCTCAACCTGCGCCGACTGTTTTTTTATGATACCGCAGGCGGTCAAAGACAGCAAAGCCGCAGGCACCGATCCTATTCGATGTTTTAACATAGTTGAATGTCCTCCTTGGGCCTTGTAAATGGTTAGGTCAGCATAGCCCCGATTCGGTGATGTAGGCGGCAAGAATATCGGCCTGGTATTTGTTATCTGCATCAAACAGCGTACGAAAATCGCTAAGCGCCACCAGCATAGTACCGTCTTCGGTCAGCGTTGGGGGCGCTGCAAGATTAACGGAAGCCCCGTTGACCACCGCCTTGCCATCTTTATCGGTCAGTACAATTGTCTTGCCTTTGCTAACATCGGTCAGTGTCAGTGTGTGTCCCTGCGGCGCAGCCGTAATTTCTCGGCTAAAAGCCCCACAAATCTCGGCTACCGGCACCATGACGGTCTCCCCCTCCAGCAGTGGCGGCTGTGCCAGCACCAGACGGTTTCCATTGAGATATAACTTTATTTCGGATTGCTGTGGCTCGGAAGCAGTCTGACTGCTCTGCCCGCTCTGCTGCGCCGGCTCTGAAGACTGGGTGGACGGCGGTTCTAATACAGCCGGATCGCTCTTACTGCCGCAGGCGGCAAGCAGCAGGAGCGTGCAAGCAAATAAAACAGCTAAATCATGTTTTTTAATAGGATACCCCTCCTCAAACTTTCGCACTGGGCGATCTGTCAGGTTTATACATCGTATTCCAGCTTCTTTTTAGCTTCTTCCAGTAGTTGAAACGGCGTGTTATTGTTATCAGAAAAACGCGCGGCTCCTGAGCGCATCTCTAAAATGATCTGATGCTTGCCAGAGGCACTGGTTAAATCCAGTTTTTCGAGCCTTTCCATTACGCGCTCAATTACAATATGGGTTGATTCCAAATCAGTAAAAAGCATTGTTCCCCACAAAAAAGGATTATGATCCAGCATATAAAGTGCGTCTTCCTGCCGCAAGCACAGCAATATTTCATTGGAAATCTGTTTGACCAGCTGCATCAGACCCTCTTGCCCCAGCATTTGCATCAGCTCACGCTGAAAACGAAACTGCCAGACGACAACCACCAGGCTCATTTGGTACCGGCGCGAAATATTCATATACACGCTGCATTCCCGCTCAAAGCTTCTAATGTTTTTGAGCTCGGTTTCGGGGTCGACACCCGAGAGGCGCACCAGCTGCTCTTTCATCTGATCGTTTTGTTTTTCGGCTTGTTTGGTCCGGCCAGAAAACAAATAGACCGCAACGGTCATGCAAGGGCTCCATATAATCCAGAAATAAATATCTAACGAGATTGAAACACCGTGGTACGCCGAATAAACAATCACATAAGTTGCATAGCTGAAAATCATCACAATGTTGAGCACCAATCCAATCGGCAGTGTGGAAAAATAAGTGATGATTACGGTGATAAGCACCGCCGTCAGAATAATCATATTTTTCTGAAAGCTTTCCTGCGTGCCGGACATAAACAGGATACAAATAAGCAGAAGCAGCAACATGCAGAGAAACGCTAAATCAGCGATTAAAAAGTTCCTGTTTTGTTTCATGTTTGCCCCCGCTTTCTGTATTTCCTAATCAACAGCACTGCGGATACCGCAATAAGCAGCAGTGCCAGTCCCACCGCCAGCACAAGCTCATGAATATCGCCGCGTGTAATCAGCTGTTTAAGGGGAGATTCGCGCTTGGCATTATCCGCCTTAAACCGGAACGGGAAAACATCCACACCATCAGCGACATAGCCATCGCCATAGAGCTTCCAGAGGTTATCGGTCAGGCCAATATAGGCCACACCGCGCAGCATGGCGTTATCGCTGATGCCGGTTACCACCATCAGCGCGCGCTTCTGCTCGCTGTAGGGCGAATTTAGCAGCTGCACAGTCCCCAGCGTCGTGCCATAGTTGGGGTCTATTGTCATCTTCTCGTTTGAACGAATCGTCGTCCCCTGGGGGCTGAACTGGAAGAACATTATGTTGTTGATCTGCTGAACAATCAGGTTCTTCTCTAGACGGCCGATGGCGATGACATTGGATTCCTTCAGAGCCCCAATATCGGACATGTAGGCCACCCGCAGGGAGCCGGTGTTATCCTTTATAAACTGCCCTAAGGTGAGTACGATCTGGCGCAACGCCTCAAAATCAGCCTCATCGGGTGAATCGGGCAGTACTATCACCACATTGTTGAAACTGCCATCCTTTACAAACGGGCCGGGATAGCCCTCAAATAGGATGCCCTGAAAATCGACCGGCGTAAGCTTGACCATACTCTCGCTAGTGATATAGGCCCAGGGCTGCTGCCCTTGATTCAAAGTACACCATGCGTCCTGCATTTCAAGGTCAAACGAGACCCGCACGGAGAAGTTGCCGTTGACGGACAAATCAGCCGGAATGTCCAGCCGGATGATGTCTCCCTGCGCTTTGTCTTTCTCTAGCTTTTTACTGCCAATGGGCTGATCGTTAACATAAACAGTGACCAGCGAACGGTTAAAATCAAGATTTTCAGAATATCGCACCGATAGGCTGACCTGACTAGAGGTGGAAAGCACCCGGTTGGTAGGCAGATCTAAATAGTATGAAATGCTCTGACGAAACAGGCCGTTAACGTAGCTGCCCTTTTCGGTCAGCAGGCGATATTGTGTGATTTCAGCTTTTGGCATCAGGTTATCTTCGGCCGCTGTCACACGACGCCACGGCGTGCGCGCTTGAGTCATATAGCCAGCATAACCCAATAGGGCGCCGGCATTGATGATAGCGGCGTCTTTGTTGCCGGTAATCAGCAGCACATTACTGCCTTCGTCACTTTTCAAAAGCACCATGATCGCCTCCTGCTCCGCCGCCTGCCGCTGTTCGTCGGTAAGCCGTTCTTTAATGTCCGGCAAAAGTGCATCAAGTCGACTGATGAAAATACGGTATTTCCCTGAAAAGAGCGTTTTCTCATCTGATAAGCTTTCCAGTGCAATATTTTCATACGCCATCTTTGCCTGACCTGACAATCCCGACAGCGCAAACGCGGCAGTGGTCAATTCTACGGCGGTGGCACCATCGCGCACGAGCACCGTGCTTTGCAGGTTTTCCAGCGCGTCTATACTGGAAAATTGCTCATAGCAATCGGCCAGCGTATTGCAGGGCAGCTTCGGATAATAACTGATCGAAAAGGTAGAGTCGCCAAAAATTTGAAGCCAGTTGGCCAACGAAACATCGTCTACACAGGGCAGCCTGTCCTGTGTACGAACATAGGCTTCTATGGTCAGCTCATTCTGGCCCTCCTTAATTTGGTCAATGGGAAGCGGCACCGACAGCTCCTGTATTTTGCCGTTTAAGCTGGGCGCCGGATGAACGGAATAAAACAATGTATTGTTTAGCGTAAAGGTTAGGCTAGAAACCGTATTGTCGGCCAACTGCGACACATCGTATCGCAATATTAACGTCGCGCTGCGAATGTCCCACTCGCCAGCCTGAAAATATTTAACGGTTTGAGAAAATAAGCCGGTCAGACTCTGGTCGCTTTCAAATAGTTCTTCATGAAGGTAGGGCGCGTCTTCTTGCCGGGTCTGGGTCAAATCGATCTCGGCCAACGCCTCGTTCTGCGCCTGTGGCCCAGTGGTTGCAGCATCAGGCTCGGCAGCGCAAACCGAAAACAAGCCGCCCATCTGTCCCCAGAAGAGCAGAATAAAAAAAGCCGCAGCCCATCTTCTTGTTCCCATTGCCAGACATGCCCTCCATCATTTAAAGCGTTCCGTTTTATACCATGTTGTTTCTTTGCGTAATATAATATCTTTTAAATACTGTATCAGGCCGTACATCGCGACGACCATCCACATTTTGGCGTACGTAAAATACATCAGCCCAATAATTACGATGTTTGCCGCATGCATTTCGCCTTTTTCAGTCGTAATCGTCACATATGTGCCCAAAATGAACATCACAATTGCAAGTGCCCAAAGCAGGTTGCTAAAACCGGCCAGCGTCATATGCGCCCAGCCGCTGACGTTGAGCAGAAATACGCTGTCAGAAATAACCAGAGAAGTCAGCAGTAGAAAATAGATCGCCAAGAAATACAGGATGTCAAAGCGCACATGACCCGCTCTGCGGTCAAAGAGCATCGGTAGATTTTTGATCAGCACATATATATTGCCCTTGACCCAGCGAGTTCTCTGTCGGAACCAAACCTTCATGGTCTGAGGTTCCTGCTCCCAGGTGACCGCCTGTGGCAAAAATTTAATGCGATAACCCATGAGGTAAATGCGAAAGCTGATTTCGGTATCCTCGGCGATGGCATGAATATCCCATCCGCCCATCCGCTCAAGAATATTGCGCCTGACAATAAAGTTTGTGCCCGGTATGGTGCATAATTTCATCAGCTTCCACCGTCCGGCCTGTGCCATCCACTGAAACGAAAGTGTCTCGATGTTAATAAATCGGGTAAGCAGCGTCGCGTTTTTATTTCGGGTGCGAAATTTTCCAATGACGGCGCCAAGCGAGCTGTCGGCGCAGATCTCGGACACCAGCAGCCGCAGCGCATTGGCCTCAGGTGTATTATCCGCGTCATAAATAACAATATACTCGCCGGTACAGTATGCAAAGCCGATATTAAGCGCATTAGATTTGCCCTTGCCGCCGGTTATATTGTCGGTATTAATAACCGTAAGGTTTCGCCCAGGATTTTTATGCTGAATCTCTGCCAGCAACTGCGCACTGTTATCTGATGAATTGTCGTTAATAACAATAATTTCATATCGATGTTGCGGGTAATTAAACGCCAGCAGAGACAGCACCGTCTGCACAATAACAATGCCCTCGTTGTGCGCGGGCACCATGATGGACACCATCGGAAACATTGCTGGAACAGGCGGAATATAGCGGGTTGACTCAAGATAATACATATAGCCGCCTACAATCAAAAGCACATTGATCAACAGCAGGGACCAGATGCAGACAAGGGAGGCCAACATTAAGATGTCAATGGTATTCACCGTCTATTTTCCCCCACTATCTTCTGTAAAACATTTGCCGGTAAAGCCTGCGCCCCAACGCAATCAGAATCAGAAACACCACTACGTTGATGCACACAATAATGAGTAAAATCCGGTTTGCGCCGGAGAAAAATCCGCTTAAGGTAGCCAGCACGCCTTCCCGGTAGACATAAGCCACATCTATAACCTTTTCTTCATATTGCAGCGCTTCAAGCTGGGGGAATTTCATCTTATAATTTGAAACCGAAAGCCATGCGCCATCAAGCTGTCCCACTGCATCTGAAAGCGCGGCCTCGTCCTTAAACAGCGGAAAACGAATCATGGTGTCAATCGGTAGACTGCCGAAATTCAGCCGAGCGTGGGAGATGCTTTTAAGGTCATCGAAGGAAATCTCCAGCCCGGGGAAATCCATGTCGTACAGCGTGACGCCTTCCTGCTCAAAAGCAGATTTTGTCCGGGCAATTTTATCCGCAAGTGGCTCGCGCTCAGACTCATACTGTTGCACGATGGGGTCGTGCAAAACAACCGCTCCGCCCTTAGACTGCACATAGCGCAAAGCCTGCGTAAAGCGCTTAAAAGCGGGATAATCAAGATTATCGTAAACCGGCATTGCCCTGACGATAAAGGGGATACCACTTTGAGCAAATCGGTCGGCCGTACTGCACAGCATGTCAAGGTCTGAAAAAGGATATATCTCATCAAGCAGTACATACATCTCTCCGTTAGACAAAGCTGCGCTGTCAAAGTATTGCCGAAGCAGCCCACCGAGCATAATATAGCCCAGCCCCTCCTGTTGATACCACGGCACATAAACAGTGTTTGATACAATAACTGCATAGGGGAAGCTGTCCCCAGAGCTTAGCACAACGCTGCCATAGGACTGACTGTATTCCGGTGGCCGCGCTATGGTAGCCGTGGTTATATACTGATATTGGCTATAGTCGTCCAATTGCAGTGTTATCCCAATATTTTCAAGCTTGAAAGTTGTCACGCCGCCAACCGGCCCAACGTTTTCACCAAGGCAAACCGTTGGTATTCCGGCGGCTGCGGCATCGATATACGGCTGGTTCACCGTGGTCACAATAAAGCTGTAACGCACCGACATGTCGGGGGTATAGGCCGCCGCCGAAACCCAATCCACCGTTTTTCCGCTGGCACGGATCAGCGCTTCAATAGCGGCACGGCCTTCTTTTTCATCACAAATCAGCAGCACCTGCGATGTTTGAGATTGTTCTATTTTTTCTGAGTTGGCCAGTACGCTAAGCGATAATAGCATTAATGCCGCCAGTAAAAATGTGGCGGTGCGAAAAAAGCGCTTCATATGCCGCCTCCTTTCTCTCCGGGCCCCACATATTTGGCTTGCACGCGCAGAGCTGTGAGCGCCATGAGATTGTCAAAAGAATAAGCCTGCAACGTGGCTGCATCGGCAAAAGCGCCATATAACACGCTTTGTTTGTCAGTAATCTGCAAAGCGCGCATTTTTTCCATCGCCGCATTCGTCAGCGCCCGGTCGCCCTCGGCGTCGCCCAGCAGGGCACAAAGCGCATAAATAGCTGTAGATTCAATCGTGCTGGACGGTTGGCCCTGCGGGGTATATTCCCCATAAATGACGCCTTTAGTCAGCGCTTCTTTAACCCAGCGCACGGTGGTCGCCGGGCATTCGTCCACCTGAGAAAGATGTAGCGCAGTCAGTAGCGCCTCAACCATATTAACGCGTTCGGTCGCATAGGTTTCTGAATCAGGGTAATAGCGCGTTTGAAAGAGTGGAAAGTTATCGTCCAAATAGCCCTTCTTTAAAATGCCGCGCATCTTTTTTTCAACCTTTGTCCAGCGTTTGTCGTCTGTGCCAAGCAAATGCATCGTTTCAAGGTCTGAAAAGCACAGCGTGCTGACGCGCCCCGCAAAGGATAACGTTTCGTCATAGCAATCGAGAAGAATATCGTTTTGCACGTTGGTTTGATATAGCCGTTCACCATAGCTTTGGTATTGTGCACGGTATTCGAACTGCGAAAAGGCCTGCGCACCCTCGATCAATCCCCGCAGAATACGAAGGTCGTCAAGTGCAGCGTTGGCGGCATAGCACGAACCATCCTCCCGCACCCGATAGGACAACAGAGTGCCTGTATCAAGCGTTTGGACAACGTAGTTTAGCGTCTGAGAAAAGGCCTGTGTGTTGGAAGTTGACGCATAATAGCGCAACATCAGCCCTTGCGATTCGCCAAGCACCTCATGGCCTTCGGCTAAATTACCCTGTGAAGAGCCACCCAGATAATTAGTATGCACCCCGCCTTGCGCAATCAAACGCTTCTGCACAAAATCAAGACAAGCCCGCTCGGCCTCATCAGCCGGCGCAGGGGATGCAAAACCGCTGTCTTTTAAGGGATGCACCGCCTTTTGGGCACAACCAGACAACAACAATAAAGCTGCGGCCGTTAGGAAAAGGATACGATAAACAATTACACGCATACGGCCTCCCCCTTTTTTAACTCCGAATGCTTTTTGCGGTAGATCTTTGCTCGCCAGGGCATAAAAACGGTAGATATTA